>CANPZL010000042.1 GCA_947589055.1 uncultured Lachnospiraceae bacterium
TGTACATATTTAATTGATGGGGAAACGGCAGGAATTATTTTTGTTTACACTAAGGATGGAAAGGTACATGACACGGACTATATTTATGAAATGAGTGTGAATGAATTTTCTATAGTAAAGGAACATCCCTTTGCTTTTGAAGTATCCGGAATAACGGAAGATATGACCAGAGAACAAATCGAGGAAATATGGGGAGAACCAAGCTTAAGTGAAACAAGGTCA
The DNA here is from genome assembly GCA_947589055.1 of uncultured Lachnospiraceae bacterium. GTDB lineage: Bacteria > Bacillota > Clostridia > Lachnospirales > Lachnospiraceae > CAG-632. Next base: position 223 of record CANPZL010000042.1, read on the forward strand.
ATTATTTACTGTGATGGAGAATATGAGAATTCTTTTTATATTGATACAATAATCTTTAGCTTTGATGATACCTCTGGAAAAATAGATGATATTGCATTTTTTGTAGATCTGGATAGAATAGAAGAACTGGAGGAAAAGTAAAATGGCGGGAATAGACTTAGAAGAATTAGATGTTAAACTTTGTAAAATTGATCTTTTTTATGTACAAAAACAGAGGTTCCTCATAAAAAAGTAGAAGTTTTCTTTTCTATTCAAAAAATTATTTGTGGAAAAGGTTTTATAGAAAAAGTTTTGGAAATGACGGAGCCAATATATGTAACAAATGTTTAATCAGAAAATAGAATTTAAAGGCAGACCGTTCTTGATTATTGGCAGCATGAAAGAGACTTGTTAAGACAAGGACAGGGGTAGTGAATTAAGAAAAATAGAAGGGAAGATGCAATGAGAAAAGTACCAGAAAACAATAGTTTAAAAAGGGAAATTAAAGAAATTATAAAGTTATGTGAGAAAGCTGTACCTGAATATGGTGAAAAAGCATCGTTCTTTAATAAAGGTGCATCTGAAGAAGAAATGAAACAATGGGAAGAAAACAATAACATAAGGATACCCGAATCCTATAAAGAGTGGTTAAGATTTTCGGTTGATTGTCAAATAAGACAGAATTTGGCAGGTTTTTATTTCCCTCGATTTTCGGAAATTGTTCCGTCAGAGTTAGTGATTATTGGATGGTTGATTGGGGATGGAGAATTACTTTGTTTTTCAAAAGAAAATGGAAATTTCATACGATGGTTTGAAGGAAAAGTAAATGATGAGTTTGAAAATTTTGAAGATATACTGAAAGAAATAATCCGAATGCTTAAAGAAGAAAGTGAAATTTCAAAAGAAGCAGAGGATTTATTTATGAAATTTATGAAAAATGCTGAGGAAAGAGAAAAGAACGGTAGGAAAAGTTAAAGATACATTTTAGAAAAGGAAGTGTTAAGAAAAAAAGTTATTAACCGGATTAAAGGAAAGGCATACATAAATATGAATTCAGGAAAGGTACAGGAACGTCCAGCTAATTTGCAAATTGTGAAATAGTATGTATAAGAAAATTCTTTATGACCGCCATAGTTTATAATCGTGTGAAGAAGGCGTATCGAATAGGTATCCGGAAGCGGATACCTATTTTTTCGTTTCGTATCAAAAAAAGGCGGATTCGTATCAGGTAGGTGGGGAACCTTTAAAATCTGGCGATATATTTTATATAGAACATGAAGGATTTAAAACCATAGGAAAGAGACTTCCATCAATGTATATAGCGATATGTGATGACGAAAAGATCATACGGGAAACGCTGGCAGATTTCATAAAGCATCAGGAAGCAGACTGTCACATAGAGAGTTATTCTACCGGGGACGAATTGCTTGCAGCAGGAAACCATTTTGACATAATTTTTCTTGATATTCAGATGAAGGGCAAAAACGGTATGGAAACCGCCAAAGCGATACGGGAATCCGACAAAGAGGCTGTCATTATTTTTGTTACAGCAATTAAGGCATACGTGTTTCAAGCCTTTGACGTTGGAGCGTTTCATTATCTATTAAAGCCGGTTGAGGAAAAGAAGTTTATAGAGGTTTTTGAAAATGCGGTAAGAGAAATAAAAAGACAAAAAAGCAAGCAGGAATCGGAGCTTCCCATATTACGCATAAAAGCAAGGAGCCACAGCTACATATTGAAGCAAAGTGAGATTATTTTCATCGAAAACCGTGCAAATAAGGTTGAAATACATACCACGAGGGACATAATAGAGGCTTATTATACGATGTCGAAACTGGAGGGGGAGCTTGGAAACAGCTTTTACCGGTGCCATCGGGGATACTTGGTGAATATGGCTCATATTGCTGAGTACAGCAGTAACAAAATCGATATGGATAATGGGGAACAGGTGTATCTGGCAAAAGAGCGATACCCGGCATTTATAAAGACATATATGCGGTATCTTGAAGATGGAGGTGCAGCAGGTGCTTGATGCAGTTAATGATCTGTTTGCGATTTACTATGCTGTGTTTCAGGGGTTCTGTCTCCAATATTTTCTGGGGAATTATCTGGAATACAGAGGGAAGAAAAGTTATTTATATAAAGTCTGTATCGTGGCGGCCTATGCGATACTCAGTCTTTTCATCGGGAAGCTGCTGCCCTACGGATATGGGGATATAAGGATACTCGAAAGACAGGCGGTTATTTTTACCATGACTGCATTGCTTGCAATACTTTTTTACAGAGTAAAAAATGCTATGACAGGGTATCTGCTTATTACCTTTATGACAGTCAGTCAGGTTAGTTTTTTTATAGCGTACAGCGCAGTGTTACCGATTCGCAGCAAGATCTTTGATATATGGATCTGGTGTATAGAAAACGGATATTTAGCAGGCGATGGCAGAATCACAACGGTTCTTCATACAACGACGATAGGATTACAGATATTGTTATATGTAATTTGTACCGTTTTGTGCATCGCTTCTTTAAAACGGATCATGTTTTACTTTCGGGAAAAGGAGTATCCTATCAGCAGGACGGAGCTATGCTTCCTGCTTACGCCAAGTATGGCAGGACTTCTGATATGTATTCTGCTGCGTGTGATTATCCTTACGGTAGAAGGCGGTACGCCGGAGCTGCTTTATAATCAGCATCCGATATTGATGCTCGTAATCCCGGTAATCTTAATCTTATGCCTGCTGTCCGTGCTATACAGTATAAAGCTGTTTCAGGATATGCTTTCCTTGAACAAGGAAAGAAACAGCAGGGTGATTTTGGAACAACAGATAACCAGTATGCAGGAACAGATAGCGGAAACAGAACATATCTATTCCGGCTTACGGAGCATGAAGCATGACATGAGAAATACGCTTTCCGTTATTATGCAGCTTGCAGGCGGGGGCGATAACAATACCGAGCTGCAGGCCTATTTATCGGAGTTAAATCAGACCTTTGACGGACTGGAAATGCGGTATCAGACGGGAAACGCAGTAGTAGATACCATTCTGAGTATGAAATACCATGAACTTGCACGTACTGCGCCGACGGTAAAGCTATATACAGATCAGTTGCTTTTTCCGGACGATATTAGGATCCAAAGCTATGATATAGGAGTCATGCTTGGGAACGCATTAGACAATGCAGTTGAAGCCTGTAAAAAAATGAAAGGAGGCGATTATGAATCCTTTATCCGGCTGTCCTCGTTTTCAAAGGGGAAGCTGTTTTTTATGAAAGTAGAAAACAGTTTTGACGGAAATTTGATGCGGAAAAAAGGAGCGGAATTTCCGGAAACTACAAAGCCGGATAAAAAAGCACATGGGATAGGGCTTGCCAATATCAAAAGCACTGCGGAAAAATATCACGGTGCGGTGGACTGGCGGGTAGACAGCGGGATATTTATCCTGACAATTATGTTAAAAAACGAAAGGAGCGATGAAAAATGAGTATTGGGAATGTAGACAGCCGCACCTTATTAGCGGCGTATCCGTATGTAAATCAGATGCGAAAGAGCAGTACAACGGGAAAGATCAGCTTTGCAGACATGATAAAGCAGACAGCGGAGAACAGTTCGGCAGACCGGACGGAAGTGTATAAGGATTATCTGAAACAAAAGTATGGGAATGTGACGTTTAAGAATGTCAGCAAGGATCATGAAACACTTGAACGACTTGGCAAACGCATGAGTGGGAATGATGTGGTGATCGCACCAAATATAGTGGAAGAAATGGCAAACGATCCGGAAAAGGCAGCTTACTATGAAGGGAAAATCGACGATTTTTTCAATGATATTCCGAGGAAAAAAGCTATGTCGGCTGCTCAGGGACTGGTGTATCAACCTTGCGGTGTTGTAATTCATGAAGATGGAAGTGTAACATATATAAGCGGCTGCTCAAATGATACGCCGGAAACCAGAGCGAAGATCAAAGCGGAGCAGGAAGCAAAAAGGAAAAAACAGGAGAAATATCGGCTTATAATTGAGGAGACAGCAAATAAACGCCGGCAGATCGCTAGTTGGCAATACCAGAAACCGTTTATGGCTCAGGCATTGCAAAAGGGCAGTTTTGCTTTTAATGCCCGGACTTGGATGTAAGAGGGCATCGGCGGTTCTGACCGACAGAGGAATCGCCCAAAGGATATGGGATTAACAGATGTTTTGAAACGAAAGGAGCGATGAAAAATGAGTATTGGAAATGTAGACAGCCGCACCTTATTAGCGGCGTATCCCTATGTAAATCAGATGCGAAAGAGTAGTACAACAGGAAAGATCAGTTTCGCAGACATGATAAAACAGACAGCGGAGAATACTTCTGTATCAAGGAAGGATCAGTATGTAGAGTATCTGAAACAGCGGTATGGCGTAAACGTGATGGTAAAGAATATTGGAAAGGATCAAAGGAGTATTGATAATTTTGGTGCAAGCATTGTAGGATATAACAATGTAGTGATCGCACCGAATATCTTAGAGAAAATGGTAAACGATCCGGAAAAGGCGGCCGATTATGAAAACAAAATCAAAGCGGCGCTTGATAAATTTCCAAAGTGTCAGGCAGAGCTTTCGGCAATGGGGCATGAAATACATTCGTATGCTGTCGGCGTCGATGCAGACGGTATCGTACATATTTATGTGACAGGTGATCTGAAACCGGAGGTTCGAGCAAGGATAGAGGCGCAGATCAAAGCGGAGCAGGAAGAAAAGAGAACCAGACGGGAACGATATAAAACACTCAGTGAGGAAGCGGCAGCCAGACACAGAGAACAGATGAAGCTGCAAACCTATAATTGGCTTGTGACAGAGGCATTGCAAACAAGTGCCGATGATAGTATCGGAATGCCAAACGTACTATTTGGAAGTATGTATCCACAAGGACTATGAAACGCTTATACGGGATCAAATGGTGATTGGCAAAGGCTCTGATTTGTTGTAAAGTATATTAAGAACGTTAAGTAGAATGTGGCTGTAAAAAGAAAAACGGTAAGAAAACAGGAGACAGAGAAACGTGAATCGTAAAGAATTAGAGCTGTACATAAAGAAGACCTATCATGTAGAAGCGGAATTCCCGTGGGGAAACTATCCGGGTAATACCGTATATAGACATAAGGATAATCGAAAATGGTTTGCATTGGTTATGGCCGTCCCAAAGGAAAAGCTTGGCCTGTCCGGTGTAGAAGACATCGACGTTCTGAATATCAAATGTGAACCGCTTATGATTGATTATCTGAAAATGGAACCGGGCTTTTTTCCGGCATATCACATGAACAAAACCAACTGGATCACCATGTTATTAGATGGAAGCATAGGGGATGAGAAAATTAAGTCGCTCCTTGATATGAGTTTTGAACTGACTGGACAGAAAAAGAAAGGGAGTCCTCGTTTGACAGGACCGAAATAAAAAAACGAAAAAAGCGTGTAGTGATTATGGGAACGAAGCAGACCTCTAAAAAGCTGATAGAGGTTTCCAGTCAATTCATCTGTCTGGAATAATCAAATAAATACCAGAAACCCCAGTCCCCAAAAATGAATAGAAAGAAAGCCCCTTTGCATATATTTAGGAAGAGTACAAAATGCCGGATATATGAGAGAGGGCTTTTATAATATGTGGAAGAAGGAGAAACGGATACTGCTATTACTGTTTACAGCGGCCGGTATCTGCTTGGCCGGATGCGGCAATTCGGCAGCAGGCTGGTTTCATACAGAAAAAACGATTGCGTCGGTTGATGAACAAGAAGCGGAACAGCGTATCGATCTGGACTTTACGGTATGCGAAGAGGAACGTCTCCCGGATGAACTGTTGGAAATCATTGAAGGAAAAAAAGCGGCTCCCTTTAAGTTGACCTTCACAACCAGAGAATATATGTATATCGTAGTCGGTTATGGAGCCAGACAAAGGGGCGGCTGTTCCGTTACGGTAAATTCCCTTTACCGTACCTCGCAGGCTGTTTACATAGATACAAACCTGATCGGGATTGAAGGGGAACCCATACAGATTGATGGTATTACCTATCCGTATGTAGCTGTAAAATGTGAAAATCAGAATCTTCCGGTTGTATATGAATAGGCTAAAAACAGTTATCAAGGAATATTTCCTGTTCTGAATCATAAAATAGTATCAGCGTATAGGAGGGCCCGTCATGAAGAGGGCCCCAAAGGACAGGAAAGGGGTAATTCCATGCAGCTAGTGAAAAAGGAAATTCGTACAAACAACCACAAAGCCACAAAGAATGTTCAGCTTACGATAGACGAAGATTTTAATGTGACAGATAGTAAGCAGGATATAGATAAGATCATCACCAGCCGGGGACAGGTCATGATTGATGATACAGAGCCGATGGTAGACCGGATACGGGTAAAGGGGCATGTCAGTTATCGAATCCTGTATTCCGTTGCCAAGGCAGAAGGCGAGCTGGATTCTATGGAAGGCAGTGTTCCGTTTGAGGAAACTATCAATGTGGATGATCTTCTGCCCTCTTACGATACCAGTGTAACCTGTGAGATAGAAGACTTAAATATATCCATGATCCATTCTCGGAAAATCGAGGTCAAAGGGCTGTTACAAATGAAAATCAACGTAACGGAGCAGGATACGATCGAAGGGGCAACCGGTATGGAGAACGGAGAGAATATACAATGTATGTATAAGAAGGTGCCATATACCAGAACGGTTGCAGACCAGAAGGATATATTCCGGGTACGGGAACAGATGACGATTCCCCAGAGTAAGCCGAATATCCGGACGCTGATCTGGCATTCTGTAACGGTAAATGAAGTAGAAACAAAACCTTTGGATAACAAGATCAATATTCACGGAGAATTAGAGATTTTTCTTATTTACCGGGCAGAAGAGCAGATGCCCCTGCAATATCTGAATCTGGATATTCCCTTTACCGGTGAAGTGGATTGTGCAGGCTCGATGGAGGGAATGACAGCTGATATAGGCGTTGCATTGGGCGAGACTCAGTTGAATGTCGAACCGGACGAGGACGGGGAAGAACGGGTCTTGAATCTGGAGGCAAATCTGGAGCTGGATATCCGTATCTATCAGGAAGAAGAACTGGAACTGCTGGGGGATATGTTTTCCACAACGGCCTGCATCAATATCGAAACGGAGACCTTCGATCATGAGTCGCTGCTGACGAGGAACAATGCTAAGACCCGCATCGTAGAACGTCTGAAACGCAAGGAAAATCAAGCGGGTATCCTTCAGGTATGCTATGTGGAAGGTAATGTAAAGATTGACGATACCCATACCACAGAAGAAGGAATTGTAGTAGACGGTGCAGTGGAGGTCAACATCATTTATATTGCAGAGGACGATAACCGTCCTATGAATTCCTTGAATGGATTTCTTCCATTTACATATTTGGTAGAAGCAAAAGATATATCACAGGATACGGTATATCATATTCGTCCTACGCTGGAACAGATCAGCAGTATCATGCTGGGAAGTGATGAAGTAGAGATCAAGGCGGTCATAAACTTAAGTATCATTGCATTTGAAAAAAAGAAATGCAAGGTGATCACGGATATGAGCGTATCGGAGATTGATTATGAAAAGATGAACCAGTTAGCCGGAATCATCGGTTACATGGTACAGGAGGAGGATACGCTTTGGAACATTGCAAAGCGGTATTATACCTCTATTGACACCATACGGAAGGTAAACCAGTTGGAACGGGATGAGCTTACGCCGGGCCAGAAGCTCATTATTGTAAAAGGCTGATCGGGCGATAGAAGGAGACTGAAAAGCCGGCTGCAAACAAAGTATCGTTTGCTGCCGGTCTTTTCATAGTTGGGCAGATGAGAAGGGAAAGGCGGTGTCTGTGAAACGCCCTACGAATAAATCAGAGGGGATCTGGGCATACCTTTATCGAAGTGTTTCAGGAGTGATATATTGCAGGATAACCGGAATTGTACTATACTTAGTGCAGTTTCTTCGATGGAAACAGGGAGTATGACAGAATTACCAATTAGGAGGATGACGGTATGGAACGACCAAATGCATGGAAGACGTATACAAAGAAACAGTTAAAAGAGCTGGAAAAGCTAAATAAGAATTATCGGGCATTTCTGGATACGGGGAAAACCGAACGGGAATGTGTGGCGGAGATTGTAAAACAGGCAGAGGCCGCCGGTTATGAAAATCTGGATAAACTGATAGCCAAGCAGCAGTCGATAAAAGCAGGCGATAAGGTCTATGCTGTTTGCATGAAAAAGACCATTGCGTTATTTAATATCGGAACACGTCCGCTGGTACAGGGAATGAATATTCTGGGCGCCCATATTGATTCCCCACGCTTAGATATTAAGCAGAATCCGTTGTATGAAAACGGGGATCTGGCATATCTGGATACCCATTATTACGGAGGGATCAAAAAATATCAATGGGTAACGATTCCTTTGGCAATCCATGGAGTGATCGTAAAAAAAGACGGTTCCGTAGTAGAAATCGTGATCGGTGAAAAGGAGGACGAGCCTGTATTCTGTGTTACGGATCTGCTGATCCATCTGGCAGGGGAACAGCAGGAAAAGAAAGCGAACAAGGTCATTGAAGGTGAGAATTTAGATATTCTGTTTGGAAGCCTCCCGTTAAAAAACGAAGAAAAAGAAGGCGTCAAAAAAGGCGTCTTAAAGCTCTTAAAAGAGCAATATGATATAGAGGAAGAAGATTTCCTTTCCGGCGAATTAGAGGTAGTACCTGCCGGAAAAGCAAGAGAAGCCGGAATCGACCGCAGTATGATCATGGCATACGGTCAGGACGACCGGGTGTGCGCTTATACCTCGCTTGCAGCGATGCTGGAGGTAAATGAAGTCGAGAAAACGACTTGCTGTCTGTTGACGGACAAGGAAGAAATCGGCAGTGTAGGCGCAACCGGAATGCAGTCCAGATTTTTTGAAAATACAGTAGCGGAGCTGTTGGAGGCTGCCGGTGAATACACAGAGCTTACGCTTAGAAGATGCCTGAAAAATTGCCGGATGCTCTCTTCAGATGTGAGTGCTGCCTATGATCCGTTATACGCTTCCGCCTACGAAAAAAACAATGCGGCATACTTTGGCAGAGGTATGGTATTTAATAAGTTTACCGGTTCGAGAGGGAAATCCGGTTCCAACGACGCCAATGCAGAGTATATGGGAGCATTGCGGAAGATATTAGACGATAATCAGGTGCTGTATCAGACTGCGGAGCTTGGAAAGGTAGACGTCGGCGGCGGCGGAACCATTGCTTATATTCTGTCTTTATATGGTATGGAAGTAATCGACAGCGGGGTTGCTGTCCTGAATATGCACGCTCCGTGGGAGGTGACCAGCAAGGCGGATATATATGAAACCAAAAAAGGATATGTGGCATTTTTGAAACATGCATAGGAGAAAAATATGAAAATACGAATGGCAAAGGAACAGGACATTGAACAGATAAACCGATTGTTGTATCAGGTTTGTCTGGTTCATCATAACGGCAGGCCGGATCTGTTTCGATACGGTACAAAAAAATATACGGATTCACAACTGCGGGAAATTATTGCAGACAGTCAGCGCCCGATTCTTGTTGCAGCGGACGATGAGGATCAGGTATTGGGATATGCTTTCTGCATATTCCAGCAGCACTTAGAGGATAACGTCTTAACGGATATTAAAACCTTATATATTGATGATCTTTGTGTGGAAGAATCCCTGCGGGGACAACATATTGGAAAAACCTTATATGAGGCGGTACTTAGTTTTGCAAGAGAACAGGGCTGCTATAACGTAACCCTGAATGTATGGAATTGTAATGAACCGGCGATGCGGTTTTATGATGCCTGCGGATTAAAACCTTATAAAGTAGGAATGGAACAAATTCTTTAGACAGGAAAACAAGGGATTTGCTCCGTTTTCTGCTTTGGATTTTCCCCCTTGACCGACCGACAAGGGGGATTTTTTATTTTGTTAAGTTTTGAAACGTGGCTGAAACATTCAGAAAAAAGCAAAAAAGGCGAAAGAGTTTTGAAAGATTTAGAATTGCAGTAAAAACCCCGACATGATATTCTATAAATATAATGTTAATTTTTTGTAAAATAACAGATGAATAAACGGGAAAAAAATATGCCCTATGCACATTGCTGAAACGAAATATATTGAGGGGAACATGAAAAAACAAACGTCGGATTTTTTGAAAGAAATATTGTGGATATTGGCCGGTATCGTCAGTGTTTTACTGTTTCTGACAGGCATTGATAATCTTAAATACTATATGAAAACGGAAAGAGAGGTAACGGTTGATATTCAGACATCGCCGGATGGTATCCATACAGTGCGATTAAATGCTATCGGGCGGGAGGACGGACAAGACCACGGTCTCTTTGAACCGCCGGGTAGTCTTTATGGGTCAGGCCGGATTACTTTGTATGAGAATAATGATACGATAGCAGGATATTATGTCGAGACGGAGATTGATATAGATCAAGAAACATTGGTGAGAGAAAACTGGACAGTTGAATGGCAGGAAGATAAGGTGCGGATCTGTCTCTATTCATTTGACAATGAAACGGGTAAGATGCGGACGGAACCTTCGAGTATCCGTGAGGTATATTATGACGGAACAATCACAACCACTGACGGATATGTCATTAGGAAGGGTGAATAGAAAAATGATGAAAAAAATCGGAAAAGCTATCCTGATCGTCTATGCAGCGGCTCTGATATTCTTAGGGATCTTGCAGATTCCAATAGGAATTTCCGCCTATCAAGATTATATATATCACCATAGATATGCAGAGGTCGATGCGCAGACATCGCCGGATGGCATCTATACAATCAAGCTGTTTGCCTGTGGACGTCCGGAACGGTGGTATAATGAAGTGGCAACAGGCTATATTTGCCTGTATGAAGGCGAAAGAAAGATCATGGAGGCCTATACTTCGGAAATCCCATATATGAAAGAACCGATAGCAAAAGAAAACTGGGAGGTTGCATGGCAGGAGGATAAGGTGCTGATTTATATTGATATGGTTAGTGGGGAAACAAAAAAAAGGATAGAACAGTTTGAATTTTGTTATGATGGTACGTATCCGCATTATGAACGACTTCAGGAAATATGGTATGAAAAGTTTGAAAAAGCAAATATCGATTCATAACTCAAAACAGTAAAATGGATTACATTTTTCAAGGAGGTTGGCTGCTATGCAAGATAATCATAAAAAGGCAGAAAATGCAGATGAAGGGAATGAAAAACCAGTGCTCTGGTATTGGTTTGGTATAGGTATCCTGCTTACCATAATTGCAGTGCTGGGTATATCGCTCCAATATACATTCGTACACAAAACTGATAATTCCTCCAATAGCGTAGACTATAAAAATAACGCCTATAGCACGAATTTAACGACAGCAGAGGATTTCAGGGATACACAGGAAGAGGAGGCCGAGCAGATACCGCTGTCCGGAAGAGATGTTCATTATGATACCGGACTTTTAATCCCGAAGGAGAAGGCTATATCCCTTAGGGATACATGGCTGGGGGATCTGTCTCCGGAAGATCGGGAATATGTAGAGGAAAACATACTTCGGCTTCATTGGTGCCTGGAAAGCGATTTAATAAACCATTTCTATATGGCGTCCGACATTTCGCCGGATTCAGAGGCTTGGGGAGCTATAGTCGATCTGCCGGACGATAATGTAAATACTTACTATGGCGCACCGGAAATCATTGATGACTTAAGAGATATAGAAGCGGTGGTCGATAAAGAATCGTTCTCTGCGGTGATCGATGAGATTATTTTTAATATTGAAAAAGTAGAAAAGAAACGAGATTTTGAAGCGGTTGAAGGGCTTTATCAGGCACATCAGGAGCTGCATGATCTGTCATACTGGGCGATCAATTATCCGCTCCCGACTCTGGATCATTCTCCGCCGGACTGGCACGGAATCTTTGTGTATTTTGGAACATTGGATGATATAGAAGTACCTTAAATATTATAAATACAAAAATCCTGCACAAACGTGCAGGATTTTGTACTGTCTGCGATACGGTTCCATAGGATCGTATCCCGTTCAGTTATGGATAGTCTACTTAGCTGTAGAAACTCCGGCTTCCTCTGCCCACTTATCTAACTTCTCCATGGTAGCGTCATACGTATCCTTGGAAATAGAAGGAAGTTCGCCGCCCCATAATTTCTTTGCAGCATCAAAGCCCTTCTTGATCGCATTCCGCATTTCTTCAATCTTATCAGGATCATCTCCTGCTAATGCTTTTGCAAAATCGATCATACGGTCTGAGGTTTGTTTTACACCCCAATAACCGTCTTCTGCAATATCAGCCTGTGCCTGTGCCGAGGTTGCTGCATCAACAGTAAAGTTACCGGTACGAATGGCATTCCAGAATGAGGAATCATTCATAATATCGGAAGGATTTGCCCATGCAAAGGTCTGTCCTTGTTTTGTGATCAGCTTCTCAACCAAGCTCTTCAGAGAAGCAGTTCTGGCGTCTGCATCAGCCTTTAATTTCGCAATGATTGCGGAGTTGTCAGACTTGGAAGTCTTTGAAGATTTGGCAGTATCACTACTTTTTTCATATACTGCTGCAATATCGTCTGCCTGACTTTCTGCCGGTGCTGCTTTGGAAGCGGTAGAAGCGGCAGTAGTGGTTGCAGAAGTATAATGGGTATTGGATACTCCATTGATCATAATATCACCCTCCTTGGTAATTGATGTTCTGGCATCCTGCCAAATTAGACAATTAGCTTCGTCATCTTTTATATCGGATTTATTTATGAAAACTTAACACCAAAATGAAAAAAATATAAATTTTTTCATAAAAAAAGAAGTTTTCCATCAAAACCAGAAAAGATATGCTATACTTTGGAAAGATAAGCTGGAGTATATCGTTAGTTATGATTTCCGTTTCACGAAAGCAGGTAGCCATATGAAGATTGCAGATAAAGTAAAAATGCTTGTCATACCGTTGGTTCTGATACCGTTCGTCATCATTATCTGCGGTACGCTTGTGTTTGGACGTATTTATATGAAGCGGATTTTTGGTTTTGGAAGCGATGGGAATCTAAAGACTTATGCGAATTCTATAGTCATGGTAAATGGGCTGGTGGAGGAGGTTTTTGCTCAGGTTCAGATGGATATAGAAGAGGAACCGGAGCGGATTTTGGATATAGATTATTTAGAGGAGCAGAATCAAAAGCTGTCGGTGAGTAATGCTTTCTTTCTGGTCCGGCTGGAAGATGAGATATACTACCGAGGATATAAAAAGGCAGCGGACATTGAACCGCTGCTTCCGGAATTTGGAGCGGGTCCACAGTCAGGAGAGGGCAGATTGATCGAGGCGCAAAAACCCTTCTTTTTACGTCAGCAGGATTTTACGTTAAATGACGGGCGGACCGGATCGGTTTTTATCGTTACTTATACGGATGATATGGTCCGGAATATGAAGCGGATCATATTTGAAATTATGCTTATGCTGATCTTGGTACTGACATTGGTGAGCGGATTTACTTCTTTGTATATTTACTGGATTTTTATACGTCCGTTAAAGCTATTGCAGGAAGGGACGGAGCGGATCAAGGAAGGAAATCTGGAAGAGGACGTAGAGATATTGTCAAATGATGAGATCGGGCAGGTATGCCAGTCCTTTAATGAAATGCGGTTGAAGCTAAAGGAATCTGTAGATGACCAGATGCGGTATGAACAGGAAAACCGTGAATTGATCAGTAATATTTCCCATGACCTGAAAACGCCGATTACAGCGATAAAGGGATATGTGGAAGGGATCATGGACGGCGTGGCCGATACCCCTGAAAAAATGGATCGGTACATTCGGACGATCTACAACAAAGCGAACGAAATGAATGTGCTGATAAATGAATTATTCCTGTATGCGCAGATAGACAATAATGCAATTCCCTATAATTTTGTAAAACTGAATATTGCCTCGTATTTTGATGATTGTATCGAAGATATTTCAACGGATATGGAAGCGGCGGGAACAGAGCTACAGTATGAGAATCATTGTGATAGGGACATTCGGGTGATCGCAGACCCGGAACAGTTAAACCGGGTAATCAGTAATCTGTTGACAAATGCAGTGAAATATAATGGAAAGGAGCACCGAAGGGTAAAAATCATAGTCCAGCCTTATGAAAAGGGAGAAGAATACATCTATATCGGGATTAAGGATAACGGAGACGGTATCGCACCAAAGGATCTTCCTCTGATCTTTAAGCGAATGTACCGGGCGGATTCTTCCCGGAATTCTGCAACCGGCGGAAGCGGGCTGGGGCTGTCCATCGCAAAGAGGATCGTGGAAGAGCATGGCGGCAGGATATGGGCGGAGAGCGAAGAAGAAAAAGGAACCCTGATCGCTTTTACCCTGAAGGTATATCGGGAATCTTAAAAGGAGGAAACAGAGATGAGTAAGGTTTTGATCATCGAGGACGAGCAGTCGATTGCGGAACTGGAAAAGGACTACTTAGAGCTGTATGCATTTGAGGTCAGCATTGAAAATGACGGTAAAAAAGGGCTTGACCGGGCAATTTTGGAAAATTATGATATAGTCATCGTGGATTTGATGCTGCCTTCCATAGATGGCTTTGAAATCTGTAAGCGGATTCGAGAGATAAAGGACATACCGATTCTGGTGGTATCCGCCAAAAAGGAGGATATTGATAAGATAAGAGGCTTAGAGCTTGGGGCAGATGATTACATCACGAAGCCTTTCAGCCCCAGCGAGCTGGTAGCAAGAGTAAAGGCTCATCTCTCCCGGTATGAGCGGTTGAGAGGAACTGGAACAGGGCAGGAAAATGAATTTATTGAAATACGGGGAATCAAGATTGATAAAACTGCCCGCCGGGTATTCGTAAACGGGGAAGAAAAAATACTAACGACGAAGGAGTTTGACCTGCTGGCATTTCTGGCGGGCAATCCGAATCGTGTATTTACCAAGGAAGAGCTGTTTAAGGAAATATGGAATATGGATTCCTTCGGGGATATTGCGACGGTTACGGTACATATTAAGAAAATACGGGAAAAAATTGAACTAAATACTGCAAAACCCCAATATATAGAGACAATCTGGGGCGTAGGATACCGATTCAAGGTATGATAGGAAATGAGGAAAATAAGATGAAAAAAGTTCCAATCTTATATGAGGATGATACATTATTAGTCTGCGTAAAGCCGCAGGGAATGCCAAGCCAGTCTGATAAGACAAGAGATGAGGACGTGGCGAACTATTTCAAGAGCTTACTTTATGACCGGGATGAACTGGAGGAAGAACCCTATCTGGCAGTGATCCATCGTCTGGACCGTCCGGTAGGCGGGCTTATGATACTGGCGAAAAATCAGCAGGCGGCAGCAGATTTGAGCGATCAGGTACAGGATGGAAAAATGATTAAGTATTATCAGGCGATCTTAACCGGAGAATTAAAAGAGGAGGCCGGCACGCTCGAGGATTACCTGATTCGGGACGGGAAAACCAATACTTCAAGAGTGGTTGCAAAGGATACTAAGGGTGCAAAACGGGCGGTCTTGGAGTATGAGGTGCTAGATGTGTTTGAAACTGAGGAGGGCGTTTTATCCTATGTTTTGATCCGGCTGGTGACGGGGAGACATCATCAGATCCGTGTCCAAATGGCAAATCAGGGGGCAGGTATCTGGGGAGATACAAAATATAATCCTAAGTTCCAGAAAACAAAACGCAGTTATCGGCAGATTGGATTATATGCGACAAGGCTAGAATTCCGGCATCCGGTCACAGGCGAATGGCTGGTCTTTAAAAACGAGCCGGAAGGAGAGGCCTTTGATATGATAGAAATGGAAGATTTTTAAGAATAAAAGCATGAAGAATTCGTTCATACTAAGATAAACAGCCATGTAGGAAAAGAGGAGTCTGCCGGTATGAACGAGCGTTTTAAAAAGCTAAGGGAAAGCGAGGAATGTAGAAACGGGATCCTGATTGCAGGAATCATCATCGGAATCTTAATCGGATTCCGATATATCCTGCCGATTGTGATTCCGTTTCTATTTGCCTGTATTGCAGCGGCAATTCTGCGCCCTATAGTAGATTGGCTGGTAACATATCGAAAATGGTCAGAAAAGCTGGCGTCCATTCTGGTGCTTATACTTGTCTGCGGGCTGATATTGGTAATCGGAAAGTTCGGTGTAACGACCCTTTATCGGCAAGTAGAGGATTTTGTATTATATCTTCCTTTTTACCGGGAACAGTTTATGAAAAATCTGGGAAGCTGCTGCAGCTATATTGATACCGGATTTCATTTAGAGGCAGGGGCCAGTTTGAATTATGCAACAAATGTATTATCCGGAATCTTTTCGGATTTTCAGACTACAATGCTGCCCCGGCTGACAACCAATACCGCTGCGGTTCTGAAACAGGCATTCTCTTCGCTTATTTTTTTATTTATCATGTTCTATGCCACGCTCTGTATTCTGAAGAATTATCCTCGTCTTTTCCAGGGAGGAAAAATGGGAAACTATGTAAAACGGATATGGGAAGGCATCATTCATCTTTTGCTTTTATATCTGCGGGCTGAGGGAGCGATTGCGTTTGTGCAGACGATCATCTGCAGCATAGGACTTTGGTTTCTCGGTAATTCGTATTTTATGCTGCTGGCGATTTTGATCGGTCTGGTAGATGCGTTTCCGGTGTTTGGAAGCGGAACGGTACTGATTCCGTGGGCAATCTATCGTTTTCTGACAGGGGATGTAAAAATGGGAATCGGACTTTTCATCTTATATTTACTCTGCACCTTAAATCGGCAGCTTTTGGAACCAAGACTGTTAGGCCAGAATCTGGGAATGAGTACCTTACTGACTTTGTTTTTGATGTATGTAGGGTATCGGCTGTTTGGAATCTTTGGATTTATTTTGGGACCGGTAGGATATTTAGTCGGACGGGAAATTTTTAGAATGCTTCAGGAACTGTTCCTTGTGCCGGAGAAGCCGGAGAACGGATAGAGAAACACAATTCCAGCCTTGCATATTCTTCCATTGTTTACTATAATGAATGTTGTTGCGGAAGCCGGGTGTTTCCGTTCATTTAAAGATGGATTAGGAAGAAAGAGGAGAAGGCATTATGGCAAAGGACAAGAAGCTAGTAGAAGCAATCACAGCTATGGACGAGGATTTTGCACAATGGTATACCGACGTGGTATTAAAAGCAGAATTGATTTCCTACACCAATGTAAAGGGCTGTATGGCAATTAAGCCGGCCGGTTATGCGATCTGGGAATTGATTCAGAAGCAGTTAGATGAGCGGTTCAAGGCGACAGGTGTGGAAAATGTATATATGCCGATGTTTATTCCGGAGAGCTTGCTGCAAAAGGAAAAGGATCATGTAGAGGGCTTTGCTCCGGAGGTGGCATGGGTGACACATGGCGGCCTGAGCGAATTACAGGAGCGTATGTGTGTGCGGCCGACCTCCGAAACCTTATTCTGTGATTTTTATAAAAATGAAATTGAATCGTATCGGGATCTTCCAAAGGTTTATAATCAATGGTGTTCCGTAGTGCGTTGGGAAAAAGAAACCAGACCGTTTCTGCGTTCCAGGGAATTTCTATGGCAGGAGGGGCATACTGCTCATGCTACCGCAGAGGAAGCAGAGGAAAGAACCATTCAGATGTTGAATGTTTATGCGGACTTCTGCGAAGAGGTTCTGGCGATTCCGGTTATCAAAGGAAGAAAGACAGAAAAGGAAAAATTCGCCGGTGCAGAAGCGACATATACCATTGAATCCCTGATGCATGACGGAAAGGCTTTGCAGTCCGGCACCAGTCATAATTTCGGAGACGGTTTTGCAAAAGCATTCGGTATCCAGTATACGGATAAGGAAAATAAACTGCAATATGTTCATCAGACTTCATGGGGAATGACGACCCGAATGATCGGTGCGATTATTATGGTGCATGGCGATAATTCCGGTCTGGTGCTTCCGCCAAAGGTGGCTCCGGTTCAGGTTATGATCATACCGATCCAGCAGATGAAGGAAGGAGTATTGGAGAAAGCCAAGGAACTGAAAGAAGCGTTATGTGCATATCGTGTGAAGATAGATGATACTGAAAAAAGTCCGGGATGGAAATTCAGCGAGCAGGAGATGCGGGGAATCCCGCTTCGGGTAGAGATCGGACCAAAGGATATAGCGGCCGGTCAGGCGGTTTTAGTTCGCCGGGATACCGGAGAAAAGATAACGGTGGCATTAACAGAGATAGCAAAAAAAGTAGGAGAATTACTGGAAACAATCCAAAAGGATATGTTTGAAAAAGCAAAGGCGCATCGAGATGCCAATACGCATACGGCCACAAGCTGGGAAGAGTTTTTGGAGATTTTGAATACTAAACAAGGCTTTATCAAAGGTATGTGGTGTGGTGAGACGGAATGCGAGACAGCGATCAAGGAGGAGACTGGCGCCACTACCAGATGTATTCCTTTCGTACAAGAAAAGCTAGGCGAGGTATGTGTGCATTGCGGAAAGCCGGCTGCCAAAATGGTCTATTTCGGACGGGCCTATTAACAGAAAAATATATGTAAAGAACTGCGTAAGGGCAGAACCGATCATCACGGGTTCTGCCCTTATCTGCATTTACAGGGTGCCTGCCTCCCGCCGGAGGACATTTTATTCTGCCTATATGGATTTTCCGTATGCCATTGCTCTACGCTTCATAATTTTCAGAAATCGTATGGTTGATTTTATATTCATTGATCCTTGCCTGAATCCGTTCTGTCTGGTCTAAGATGTCACTGATAGAAGCATCGTGATTTAAATGGTCGATCAGTAAGGCGATATATTTACTTAAATCAGCAGAAGCATACCATTTTCTGGAAAATAGCTCCGGATCCTGATAAGTCAGGTTCGTGGTGATTACCTTTTCAATGATGCCATTTTCATAACAATCGTCGAAGATTCCTAATCCGCTGGTGAACAGACCGAAGGTACTCATGCAAAAGACCCGATTTGCTTTTCGTGCTTTTAACTGTTTTGCAACGTCGATCATGCTTTCGCCGGAGGAGATCATATCATCAATAATAATAACATCCTTCCCCTCTACGGAATCTCCCAGAAATTCATGTGCGACGATAGGATTCCTTCCATTGATCACCTGTGTATAATCCCGTCTCTTGTAAAACATACCTACGTCTACTCCAAGCATATTCGCAAGATAGATTGCCCGATGCATAGCACCCTCATCCGGAGAGATTACCATCATATGCTCTTTGTTAATTTCCAGATCCGGTGTAGACCGGAGAAGACTTTTTACAAACTGGTAAGTCGGACGGATATTTTCAAAACCGCTTAACGGTATTGCATTCTGTACTCTGGCGTCGTGGGCGTCAAAGGTAATGATATTATCTACGCCCAGTCCGATCAATTCCTGCAGCATTAAGGCGCAATCCAGAGACTCTCTGGAACTGCGTTTGTGCTGGCGGCTTTCATATAAAAAGGGCATGATGACAGTGATTTTTCGGGGCTTGCCGGTTAGAGCGGCGATGACACGCTTCAGATCCTGATAGTGGTCATCCGGTGACATGGAAGATGGCTCCCCATTGATCTTATATTTCAGGCTGTGATTTAAAACATCTACCAAGATATATAAGTCCGTACCCCGAACGGACTCTCGGATAACACCCTTTGCTTCACCGGAGCCAAAGCGTGGACAGGAGCTGCTGATCAAATAGGAGTCCTGTTCATAGCCATGAAATGCAATGGTAGATTTATGCTCATTTTGGCGGTCCGCCCTCCATTTAACCAGATAATTGTCTACCTTATTTCCCAGCTCGGTACAGCTTTCCATGGCGATGATGCCAAGGCGTCCTACAGGTATCGTTTCTAATTTGCTATCATCAGGCATGATATGTTTCCTCCATTGGTTATATAGTGTGTTTATGTAAAGACAGGAATTCCCGTCCTTATATCATTCTTCTTTGGTTTAGTCCTGTACATAAGCTTTAGCGTTTTAATCTAAAGTCCTCGTTTGGCACGCCGAATATCTTTCCCGTAAATGTTATAAATGTAATAGCTGTCAACAATGCGGGAGGAGATGCGTTCACTGTAATGCTCCTGCAATTCTTTAAAGGAAAGATTCGTAGAAATGATCGTTGCCTTTTTTTTCAGTTGCCGGCCATTGATCAGGTCGTATAACTTGGAAATGGTAAAGCTGTTTGTAAATTCCGTTCCCAGATCATCAATGAATAGAAAATCGCAATTTTCTACTGCATAATATACATCTTGGCTTCCGGGTATCTGGTATTTGTTCATGGTTACATCGCTTAGACGTTCAAATAAATTGCCTGCCGAAATATAAAATACATAATACCCTTCTTTTAACAATTCATTTGCAAGACAGTTGGAAAGAAAAGTCTTGCCTACCCCTGTGCTTCCCTGAAATAAAATATTTCCTTTTTGTTTCGTATCTCCCTGAAAATAATCTTTGATTCCTATCATGTATTGATGAAGGGCGGCATAAACATTTTCAATGTTTTCTCTGGGTGAAAGTTTATGGATACCGTCCGGACTGCTGCTGTAATATTGTATTTGAAAGGTCTCAAAGCTTTCATCCGAAAGGTTTTGTCCAAGATTAGAATGCTGATATTGCAGTCGTGCCTGCTTTTCTTTCAAGCATTCACAGGGTTCATTTTGAATATAACCGGTATCCAGACACTGTTTACAGGTATAGATAGGAGCCAGATAATCCTCCGGATACCCGGCTTTTGTCAGTAAATCGTACTTCTCTTGGATAAGGGCATGGGTACGGGCGATCAATTCCTCTTTGTCTACCGGCTCATCATGGAGGGCGGATAATGCGGAATCAATATTGATGTCCCGGATTTCGCCATCAAGTTCTGCAATTCGGGGAATCTGAAGATGAATTTCTTCAATCCGTGCATTTTGCAGCTGACGGTTGCGAAACCGGATTTGTTCATATTCCTGTTTAATTTCTTTGCTGTAAGCGGCATTTAACGACATGATCGTTCTCCTGTATCTACCTTAGGATTTTTTGGATAGCTGTTGAACCTCATCAATAAAAAAGCTTTCCAAATCTTGGTCATTATATTCCCGTTGGCTGAAATCATTGAAGGAAAGATTAGGTACTTTCCTAGGGGATGACGGCTTTGAAGCAGTGGACTTTTTCTCTATATCATGCTCCTGATCCAGTTTGTGAATATCGGCCAGTGTTTTGACATGGTGCGTATGCCAGTTGGTAAGGATTCCGTTGATGTAGCGGAAGCTGACCTTGTTATTGGCAGTAGCCCGTTGGCAGGCCTCTATAATGATTTCCTGCTGGAATGCATAATCATTTGTCCAAGTGTTGATATATTTCAGCTCTGTAGGCGTAAGAACCCTTGAAAGCCCTAATTCCTTTGAGATCGCAGCATTCAAAGTATGATATGCGGCGGTTTCCTGCTTTGCCTGTTCGACCGTTTGAATTCCTTTTTCGTACCAGTTGATCGCAACCTTTTCCATATAACGGTGAGAGGTATGCTCCAAAGAAACGCAGTATTCGATCAGGTATTCTAAAAGCTCCGCCGGGAATAACAGTTGTTCGTAAATATACAATAAGGTCTGGAATTCGCTTTGTGTAGGGGAATGCCCGCAATACATAGTAAATTGATACAGAATACTTTCTATTTCTTTATCCTTTCCATAGGCCTGCAACTGTATAGAAGAATAGGATTTTTTAACAGGGATACCCGGCGCTTCCGGTTCCTTTGCAACAGCGGAAGGGGTACGGAACTGGTTGATGGGCGTTACTTTTTCTCTGGAAACAGGTTTGTTCAGTAAGTCCATTCCGGAGTTTTTTTCCGATTCTTCCGAAGAACCCGGCATAAGTGAATGCATAATGGTTATACCAATCAGTTCATTTTCCTGATTGTATTCCAGACGAAGCAGATTCCGGTCTACCCAATAACGGATGGCCCGGCAGATGTCCCGTTGTGTACATTGAAAATGATCAGCGATTTCCTGAATGCTGATCGGATGATTGGCTTGCAGCTGACGGATCATATAAAGGTATATTTTGACAAATTCACCGTTTGCCTGCATCATATAGTAGTCGATAAAAAAGTTGGAAACAGATGAAAAGGTTTCTCCGTTTTCAGATGTAATGGATATAGTTTTCATTCCGGTTTCCCCTTTCCCCAACATTCGACTGCATTACCGCCATGGCCCTCCAAATCGCAGAGCGATTTGTCGGTGACGGGCATGCGCCCTATAAGTCCCATGAGCATCATTCCGGTGTATGCAAGCATCCCTCGGATGCTGCTCATAGGATTGCAAATTTACCGCCATGGCCCTCCAAATCGCAGAGCGATTTGTCGGTGACGGGCATGCGCCCTATAAGTCCCATGAGCATCGT
>CANPZL010000043.1 GCA_947589055.1 uncultured Lachnospiraceae bacterium
TCGGTAGAGGAAGCACTGGGCGGAAAATATGAAAAAGTATGGGAAACCCCGCTGAAAACGAAATTGATTTTG
Source organism: uncultured Lachnospiraceae bacterium (assembly GCA_947589055.1). Taxonomy (GTDB): domain Bacteria; phylum Bacillota; class Clostridia; order Lachnospirales; family Lachnospiraceae; genus CAG-632. Next base: position 73 of record CANPZL010000043.1, read on the forward strand.
GATTATAATGGCGGACTGAAATTTGCGATCAGCAATACATCCGAAGCAACCGGCTGGAAGGTGATCGCAGTCATTTCTCTTACAGGGGTAATTCTTTTTATTGTATTAGTCGTGGTACTGGCAGCTGCACTTGGAATCATTTTAGGGCAGCTGGCAAAGAGGCAGTTAATAAACGGTATTACGCCAATGTTTGCGCCACTGGAAGAATTAGCGGCAAATGTAAGTAAAATAGCGGTAGGCGAATTGGATTATAGTTTTCAGATTGACCAGCAGTCACAGGAAGTGAATGCGTTATCTGAAGCATTAAATGATACCATGAAGGGATTACAGCATTATATATCCGAGATTACGGATACAGTGACTGCCATCTCGAAAAAGGACTTGAATTTTACAGTCAGCGGTGATTATGCGGGAGATTACGAAAAAATCAAGGAAGCCTTGATGAATATCATGCAGGTTTTGAATGACAGTTTCATAGAGATCAACGAGCAGTCTGCAACCGTATTGCAGTATTCGGAAAGCCTGTCAGCAGCAAGCGAGGATGTTGCAAATGTAGCGGTTTCCCAAAGCGAATCCGTCATCAATGCATCTGCGGAAATGAAAAAACTGACGGATAATATGGAAAAGATTGCAGAGTACGCCATCTCCATAAAAGAAAATACCGATAATGAAAGCAAGGAACTGGCTCTTGGGAATGAGGAAATGGGGAAATTGGTAGTTGCAATGGATGAAATCGCAAGATGTTATGACGAAATTGCAGGTTTTGTTTCCGAGATCAACGGGATCGCAAGTCAGACCAATCTTCTTGCATTAAATGCTTCCATTGAAGCGGCCAGAGCAGGCGAAGTAGGGAAAGGCTTTGCTGTTGTAGCAGATGAGATCAGTGCATTATCGGCAAGCAGCTCCCAGTCGAGTGAAAAGATCAGTCAGGCAATCGAGCGTTCCCTGCATTCGGTTAAAGTCGGAAAAGAGCTGGTTTCAGAGGCGGATAAGACCATATCGGAGAGTGCAGAGTATTCTGTCAACAATGCAAAGATGGTAAATGAAATCGTGAATTTTGTGGAGACACAGAAGGATTCGGCAGATGAGATTTCCGCAAGCATTCATAAGATTAGTGAAATGGTAGAAAATAATGCTGCAAGTGCAGAGGAAAATTCGGCGATTTCCTCACATCTGGGTGAATGTGCGAAAGCGTTGATGGAAACGATAGCACAATTCCGGCTTAGAGAATAATAGAAAACTGGTTAGAATGAAAAGGGACTGTTGCAGAGCAGTCTCTTTTTATGGTTTAAATTGTTTTATATTTGAAACATAAGAACATGATATTTATATTGACAAGTGGATATACTTTGTATATACTAACATATAGAGTATATCCATCATAATACTATGGAGGAAAAAATGCAAGGAAAGATTTCTAAAATGGAGAGTAGTTATGCAATTCAAACTAATATAAGAAGGTGGGGAAACAGTCAAGGGATTCGATTATCTAAAGAGATATTATCACAAATGGATTTACAAGAGAATGATGCTGTAGAGATAAATGTTTACGATGGAAAAATGACGATAGAGAAAGTCAACAAGCCTAAATTTTTTAATTTAAAAGAAAGGTTGGAAGCATTCTATAATAGACCAATTGATGAAATTTATGTCGAAAATACACAAGAGGTTGATATAGGAGCTCCGAAAGGGAATGAAATTTGGTAGCATATAAGCAAGGTGATATAATTATTATGGATTTTAATCCGCAAAGAGGTCATGAACAGAATGGAAGAAGACCGGCACTTGTTTTGAGTAATGATGTTTTAAATCACCATAGTTCATTGGCATTTGTATGTCCGATCACTAACACCAACAAAAAGCATCCGTTTCATATCGAATTAGATGAACGGACGCAGACAACCGGTGTAATATTGTGTGATCAGGCAAAAATGCTAGACGTAGGTGCCAGAAACGCCCAGTTTAAAGAAGAATGTCCAGAGGAATTGTGGAAGGATGCAAAGGAAATGGTAATTAGTTTTATGTAGGGAATGATTAACGAGTTTAGTTACATAATAGTAATTATTGCTTTTGAAGGAGTAGTATGGTATTTTTACGGTATACAGATCGGAAAAATGACTGGTTTTCTATCATGATTCCCTGTAAAAATATAGAAAAGGAGTATAGCTATGAAAAAAAAACTTGGAGTAATTCCGGCTGTTTATCCCATGCCGGTTCTTATGGTGGCAGCTTATGATGAAAATGGAACGGTTAATGTAATGAATGCTGCGTGGGGGATGATTTGTGCTTCGGATAAGATTGCACTTTTCATTGATGAAGAACATAAGACTACCCAGAATATCCTTACGTCCAAAGCATTTACGGTCAGCATTGCCGACAAGGCACATATGGCAGAGGCGGATTATTTCGGTATCGCATCGGGGAATATGGTGCCTGATAAATTTGCAAGAACCGGTTATCATGCTGCAAAAAGTGAATTTGTAAACGCACCTGTTATTGAAGAATTTCCGGTTGTTATGGAGTGTGAGCTGGCAGAGATTGCAAAGACGGAAACGATATATGCGATCGTAGGCAGGATTATAAATGTGGGTGCAGAAGAAGCTGTACTTTCTGAAAATGGCAAGATAGATCCGGCAAAGCTGAATGCCTTGATGTTCGACCAGTTCCAGTCCGGCTATTATGTTACCGGTGAAAAAGTAGGCCAGGCATGGAATGCCGGTGCAGGGCTTGCGAAGAATCAAAAATAGTGACTGGTTTGCTTTGCGATCAGATAATAGGTCACATTTGCCTCTGTATCTATAATGGGAAGTGCAACCGCAGCTTTCATAGGCTCTTGTGCATACCGTACTAAATTAGTAGTGAAATATGGCAGAGTGGTGGAACGAACCAGTTCTTCAAAGGAAAAATTATCTTTCTGGATCAGGAATCTGGAGGCAGGCATTTTTTCATAACAAAGCTCAGCCCAGAATCCGATTTCTGAACGGAGAAGACAGTTATAGCCGTTAATATCTTCAAATGTAACTTCTTTTTTCCCTGTCTGGACGATAGGATGGTCAGGAGGAAGGCAGATGGATAAGTGTTCTTCACAATATTTGTTTATCCGGATGCCTTCCTCCTTGATTTCTTTCGTGATAATCCCCAATTCCGTATCCCCGCAGATGGTATCTTTTATAATCTTTTCCATATCAACCAGCTCGGAGGTAATGGACATGGAAGGATTCTTGTCGGACAAAACAGGAATCAGTGTCCAGAGCGGGGCAGGGGCGCAGGACTCGATCCGAATGGTTTTCAGGCTTTTGTGATAGGCTCTGACTATTTTTATGCTGTCATCTGCGGTATCCAGAAGCCTTCGGGCCTGTTCAAGAGCCAGTTTTCCTGTATCATTTAGCCATATCCGATTTTTGCTTCTTTCAAATATTGGAACATCAAATGCCATCTCGATATTTTGCATACTTCTGGTCAGAGTAGGCTGAGAGATATGTAACTGCTCCGCCGCTTTGGATAAGGTTCCATACTCTGCAAAAGCGATAAAGTGCTTTAATTCTTCCAGATTCAACATAGGATCTTCCTCCAATCATGTACTATTCAATTTATGAATAAAAGTATTCGATATTGATATTGTACATTTATGATATATAAATGTAAAGTAAGGATATAAACAAAAACAAAATGAATACTCGAACGAGACATGAGACATTAAAAACAGTATTGTAGTGAAAGGAATAGGAGGTAAGTGAAAGATGGAGTATGCAACATTATCAAACGGAGTAAAGATTCCGATGCTTATGTATGGCGTATATCAGGTAACGAAGGAGGAATGTGAAAGGTGTGTCCTAGATGCACTGGAGGTCGGCTACCGTGGAATTGATACCGCTCAGAGTTATTTTAATGAAGAAGAAGTAGGGAGAGCAATCAAAAAGTCCGGAGTTCCAAGAGAGGAAGTGTTCCTAACGTCGAAGGTATGGATTGAACACTACGGATACGAAGAATGTAAACAATCCGTTCTGGAATCCTTAGATAAGCTGCAAACCGATTATGTAGACTTGTTCCTGCTGCATCAGCCTTTTGGAGATGCGTATGGTGCGTGGAGGGCCCTAGAAGAATTGTATGAGGCAGGGAAGCTGCGGGCTATCGGAATTTCAAACTACTATGTGGACAGAATGGTTGAGTTTGCTTCCTTTAACAGAATCCGTCCTATGGTTACACAGATGGAAACACACATTTATAACCAGCAAAAAAACCTGAAGGAATATGCAGATAAGTATGCGATAACCATGGAGGCATGGGCACCGTTTGCCGAGGGCAGAAACGGTGCGTTCCAAGACGAAACGATCGTAAACATCGGAAAAAAATACGGGAAGACAGCGGCACAGGTAATGCTCCGTTGGAATATCCAACGAGGTGTTATCGTTCTTCCGAAAAGTGTTCATAAAGAAAGAATGGCAGAAAACTTAGATATATTTGATTTCCGGCTGTCAGACGAGGACATGAACAAGATCGCCGCATTGGATAAACAGACCTCCTCTTTCTTTTCGCACCAGGATCCTGCTATGGTTGAATGGTTCGTGCAGATGGTTGAGGAACGTAAACAGCGACAAGATAGCAGCAAGGAAAAAAAGAATTGGTAAAGGAAAAACGACCGGAAAAGACACGGATACGCATAGCTATAGGCTATAGCCTGTAATCAGTTTTTACGATTACCTCCTGTAATGGCTTTGTGTTATAATACCAATCAACAGGGAAGAAAGAATCCGTTCTCCTATGCATACAGGAAGCGATGGATTCATAAAAACCGGATTGTATAATAAAATGAAAGGAGAAACAGGGTAAAAAGTAAGCTGAAAGTGGAGGTAAAAGGAATGAGTGAAATAAAAGAAAGTGCTTTGGAGTTGATCGGTGAAACTCCGTTACTAAAACTTAATCGGTATGCAAGGCAGGCAGGCATCACAAATGCTACCTTGCTGGCTAAGCTGGAGTATTTAAATCCAGCCGGCTCCGTAAAGGACCGGATTGCGCTGGCAATGATCGAGGATGCAGAACGGAAAGGAATCTTAAAACCGGGGGCAACTATCATTGAACCGACTTCCGGGAATACAGGAATCGGGCTGGCGGCAGTTGCGGCTGCGAAAGGGTATCATGCTATTTTGACGCTTCCTGACACCATGAGCGGGGAACGAAGAAATCTGTTGAAGGCATATGGAGCAGAGCTGGTTTTGACAGAAGGGGCAAAAGGTATGAAGGGCGCTATCGCAAAGGCAGACGAGTTAAAAGAGACGATAGAAGGCTCCGTTATCTTAGGACAATTTGTAAATCCGGCCAATCCTGCGATCCACAAGGCAACCACCGGACCGGAAATCTGGAGACAGACGGATGGAACGGTTGACATATTTGTTGCCGGAGTGGGGACGGGCGGAACCGTAACCGGAGTAGGAGAATATTTAAAGGAACAGAATCCAAACGTAACGATCGTTGCGGTAGAGCCGGCGGCCAGCCCGGTTTTGTCAAAGGGAACACCGGGGGCCCATAAGATTCAGGGAATCGGTGCCGGGTTTGTTCCGGAGGTATTGAATACCAAGATCTATGATGAGATCATAACTGTTGAAAATGAAGATGCTTTTGCAGAAGGCAGAGCCTTTGCAGGCAGTGAAGGTATCTTGGTCGGTATATCCTCCGGAGCCGCTTTAAAGGCAGCCGCCGAGCTGGCAAATCGTCCGGAAAACGCAGGAAAGACGATCGTAGTTTTGCTACCGGATTCCGGAGATCGGTACTTATCAACCCCGTTATTTAGTACCAACGAGTAAGAAAAATATACTTTATGAAAAAGCGGCATAGTCAGACTGTGCCGCTTTTTAAGGTGCATTGTACCGAGTAAAAATATAAATACGATATTGCATAATTCCTATAGGGATAGTATAATATAAAAAACAGAAACGGAAAGGACAGGAGCATGAAGATTTCAACCAGAGGCAGGTATGCACTGCAACTGATGCTGGATTTGGCAAACCACTATGACAGCGGCCCTATCAATATAAAAGATATTGCCAGAAGGCAGGGGATTTCAGATAAATATTTGGAACAGATCGTAGCCGTTTTAAATCGGGCTCTGCTGGTCAAAAGCAGCCGGGGTGCAAAGGGCGGATACCAGCTCACCGGTCCACCGGAATCTTATACGGTAGGGAAGATCCTGCGAACCATGGAAGGAGATTTTTCCCCGGTAGACTGCGTGGGAGTGAACGGTGTGGACTGTGAGAAACGGGAGAACTGTGTGACCGTCCGGATTTGGGAGAGGCTTTATGATGCTATAAATGAAGTGCTGGAGGATATTCGGCTATCGGATTTGGTGCTTTGGCAGAAGGAGATCCAGAGCGAAGACGGAATGAATTCATAAGGGAAAGAAGGCAATAAGATGAGCAAATTGATTTATTTGGATAATGCGGCGACAACGCAAGTAAATCCACAGGTTTTAAATGAAATGCTTCCGTATTTTACGGAGTGTTACGGGAATCCTTCCGCTATCTATGATTTTGCGGCAGAAGGAAAGCAGGCGGTAGATACTGCCCGTAAGCAGGTGGCGGATGTCATTGGAGCAAAGCCGGAAGAGATTTATTTTACCGGAGGCGGAAGTGAGTCGGATAACTGGGCGCTTAAGGCGGCAGCGGAGGCTTATGAACAGAAAGGAAAGCATATCATTACCAGTAAGATTGAACATCATGCCATCTTGCATACCTGTGAATATCTGGAGAAAAAAGGGTATGAGATCACATATCTGGATGTAGATGCGGATGGAAAAATCCGTTTGGAAGAGTTAGCAGCAGCGATACGTGAGGATACGATCCTGATTTCCATTATGGCTGCCAATAACGAAATCGGCACGATACAGCCTATTGCGGAAATCGGCAGACTGGCGCATGAAAAAGGGGTATTGTTCCATACCGATGCAGTTCAAGCCTATGGACATATTCCGATTCAGGTGGATGAGATGCAGATTGATATGTTAAGTGCCAGCGGTCACAAATGCAACGGTCCAAAAGGAATTGGAATGTTATATATCCGTAAGGGCGTAAAGATCCGCTCCTTTATCCATGGCGGAGCGCAGGAACGGAACCGGCGGGCAGGAACTCTGAACGTACCCGGAATCGTAGGCTTTGGCGCCGCTGCCGCTTTGGCGATGCATACTATGGAGGAAAGAAGGATCAAAGAAGTTAGTCTTCGGGATCATCTGATTGAACGGATTTTGAACGAGATTCCATATTCCAGACTGAACGGGCATCGAAATGACAGGCTGCCGAATAATGCGAATTTTTGTTTCCGTTTTATCGAAGGGGAATCCATGCTGATTCTGCTAGATCAGTTGGGAATCTGTGCTTCCAGCGGATCCGCCTGTACCTCCGGCTCCTTAGATCCTTCCCATGTATTGCTGGCGATTGGTCTGCCTCATGAAATCGCACATGGTTCCTTGCGGTTGACACTTTCGGAGGCAAATACCGTGGAGGAAATGGATTTTGTAGTCGACGAATTGAAAAAAATCATCGAACGGTTAAGAAGTATGTCCCCTCTGTATGAGGATTTTATAGAAAAAAACAGATAGAAGGTGGAGTCTATGTATAGCGAAAAAGTTATGGATCACTTTAACAACCCCAGAAATATGGGCGTCATCGAGAATCCGAGCGGGGTAGGTACCGTTGGAAATGCAAAATGCGGCGACATCATGCGGATGTATCTGGATATTGATGACAATGGAATCATTCAGGATGTAAAATTTAAGACCTTTGGCTGTGGTGCGGCTGTAGCGACCAGCAGTATGGCAACCGAGCTGGTAAAAGGAAAGACGGTCCAGGAAGCTCTGGAGGTCACTAACAAGGCGGTTATGGAAGCCTTAGACGGACTTCCGCCGGTCAAGGTACATTGCTCTTTGCTGGCTGAGGAGGCGATTCATGCGGCATTGTGGGATTATGCGGAGAAAAATCATATTACCATCGAGGGGCTTGAAAAACCTGTAAATGATATTTCCGAGAAGGAAGAGGAAGAAGAGTATTGATGCGGTGAGTGAACCGTTAAGAACGGAAATAGCGAATGGGAAGACGAATCGGAAAAGCGTTCGATGTAATAACCGTACAGGGGTAAAATAAAAGGAAGGAAAACGACTGGTTAAAACAATGCAGGATGAGACCGAATATTTATTAAAGGATACGGTAGAGCAGAGTATACGAAAAAAATTCAGAAAGAATCTATGGTGCCGGTTTACGAAAGCAATCCGGCAGTACGAGCTGGTACAGGAAGGAGACTGTATCGGCGTCTGCATTTCCGGCGGAAAAGATTCAATGTTGATGGCAAAGCTTTTTCAGGAGCTGAAGCTGCATAACAAGTTTCCGTTTACATTAAAGTTTATTGTTATGGATCCCGGTTATCAGGCTGCTAATCGAACGCTTATCGAGGAAAATGCAAAAAACTTAGATATTCCGATTACGATCTTTGAATCCGATATTTTTGCTTCGGTATATGAGATCGAAAAGTCGCCCTGCTATCTGTGTGCAAGAATGCGGAGAGGCTATTTGTATAGTTTTGCCAAAAGTCTGGGCTGTAATAAGATTGCACTGGGACATCATTATGACGATGTAATCGAAACAATTTTAATGGGTATGCTTTATGGAGCTCAGATACAGACGATGATGCCGAAGCTTCATAGTACGAATTTTGCAGGTATGGAGTTGATCCGTCCCATGTATCTGATACGGGAGGATGATATTAAAGCGTGGCGGGATTATAATCAGCTTCGGTTTTTGCAGTGTGCCTGCAAATTTACCGCCGAAGCAGAAGCGGCCAGCAAGGAAGAAACAAGCTCCAAGCGTCTGGAGATAAAGGAACTGATCCGGGAAATGAAAAAAAGCAATCCGTTTGTAGAAGGAAATATATTTAAGAGCGTAGAAAATGTCAATCTGGATACCGTTATTGCATATAAGCAAAAGGGAGAAAAGCACCATTTTTTGGATAGGTATGAGGAAAACGATCAGATTGAAGGTATGGTTGGTGATTACAATACAACGCAGCAGATACATGAATAAAGACGCAAGTTAAATGCTTGCGTCTCCTTTTGTGTTGTATTGAACTTGAATGAAAGATTGAATCATCAAGCCAACATTACAGAAATGGCTTTTGAAACTGCTTCGATGATATTGGGAGCAGTAATTGTACACATTGTGTCATAAACCAGAGCTGCCTGTTGATTGCCACTGGATTTGATTTCCTGACCAACTATTTCTTTGACGATGCTTTGAATCAGTTGTTTTTTGCGTTGTTTTTCGACATCTGAATAGGTTTGTTGCTGTATGATGTTTCCCCAATAAAGATTCCAATTATTACAAAGTGTTTGAGTGTTGATTATGGTTTTGTCTGCCTGCTCCTTAACACACTGATAGGGAAATTGATTGAGATAGCCAAGACGTAAAGAATTTGCTTGTGCCACTCTAGGATAGGAATTCTGATAGTGTGTAAACATACTGTTATTTATTTCCTGTTGCATTTGAACTGTAAAAGGTATCTGCGTATTTGGTTGGTTCATGTACAAAGGATACGTGTTGCTGTCCATTAGTTCATAAATGGAACAGTGAAGAACAGTAGCTAATGCATTTAAGATATTAAACTGTGCTTTAGAAAGGTCGGAGTTTCTTTTTTCATAACTTCGAATGGTACTTATTGGAACACCGCTGAGCATAGACAGCTGTTCCTGTGATAATCCGGCGTTATTACGAAAAATTTCAAGATTGGTTATTCTTGTATTTAAATGTTGGTCAAGAACTTCTACAAACCGCATCAGGTCAGCCTCATGGAGGATTGGATACCAATTGAGCATTTCACTTGGCTTAACGACTGCTGTTATTTCACGAAATGTGCGGTTGGAATACCATTGATAATAAGCAAGTGACCAGCCCAGCCAGTATTCCATGCTTCTGTTTAATTCATAATATATTGGCAAATTTGAGCATTTTCCGGTAATCATGCTATATAGCTCAATTCCTGAGTGACCTGCAATCACATCCGGATTTCCTTTCTCGAATTGCAATGCAAATCCCATATTAATAAACTTTTGAAAAAAATTATCTATGAATTCATGATTGTAATTTACCGCATAATCCAGCAATGTTGCCAGCGTTGTCATGGCTCCGTCAAGATAGCCTTTACTATAAGCGTATGTCTTCATAATTGATTCCTCCTCGAATTAAATCTATAATGAACACCTCATCGTGATTATGCGTTTTGTTTGTCCTGCTTATCTGATATTGTTTCCGTGCTTCTTTATCACGTTCGCTATAACGAGGATAGTATTTTTTAACATCGACTTCATGGGCATTTACAAAGGACAATTGCTCAAATGCTCTTTCTGAAACAAGAGCATACTGAGTGCCTAAATTTCCCAGTGTCATGGCACGAGACAGGTGTTGAACTGAGATGGCGTTGTTCAAAAAGTCTTTTACAAATGAAAAGTAAGAATCGTCTGCCCGATGGCCTTTTATCAAATCAAATTTTGAAGTATCAATAGTAAAGTTTTCGGAAAGATAGTTCATTGCTTCTGCACTTATCTCGTTTGTAATGGTAAAGGTTCTGTTTTTTGCCAGAATCGTTATCCAGTAAAGTATATGATATTGACTTAGATCCAGTTGTGCAAGGCCGGCTGTGTCCAGCAAATATTCATTTGCAAAACCATTTTCTCCTCCGGTTTTGGATGCCCATTCGCAAGCTAAGTCTTTATGCAAGGTACAGTAGAATCCCTGTCCATAATCATTATTTATCTTTCCTTTTTTTAAGTCCGGATACTCTATAATTTGATCAGATCCATGATATAAGGTAAGCATACACATTTACATTACCTCCGTTTTTTTTATATACAATAACATTCTAATGTCACTTTTTCAAGATGTCGATTAGGTAATGATGTAATAAAAGCAGATGGTTGACTTGGTTTTTTCATTTTTAGTTTTTACATAACTTACTGGAGAAAAACGAATCTGGATCGTCAAAATAAAAAAGTTGACTTATAAAAAAATATAAGGGGTATTTCACATTGAAAATATCACATCTAAGTGATATGATTTATACATATATGACTGCATAAACGAATGGAGGTAAAAATATGGCTGTCAGCTATAAACGATTATTTCATCTATTGATTGAGCGGGATATGACTACCACCCAACTTCAACACAAAGCCGGATTTTCTGCAAATATCATTCCGCGTATGAAGCGGAATGGTTACATATCTTTAGAAACGATTGAAAGTATCTGCCAAACTTTGAATTGCAGCGTAGATGATATTTTGGTATTTATTCCGGAAAATGACGAAAAATTATTATAACTATGATAAAAGATACTATTTCGACTAATGAGAATTTAACGCTAATCAATCAGAAAATCGTAGGTAGTTGGCAAACTTGTTGAAAACAGAAGATAATGCAGATGGAGGAAGCAATGATGGCAAATCTTGAATATCAAGAAAAGGAAGGAAGGGTTTTTTGTCCGTTGATAAATAAGTGGCTTGTAGCCAATTCGGAAGAAAAAGTTAGACAACGGTACATTTGCGTTCTTGTAAATGATTATGGATATTCATTAGATCAGATGGCACAGGAACTAAAGGTAAATAATTCTCAGCGTGGGCAAGGGAAAGCACGTGCTGATATTGTTATATGGAAAAGCAAAAAGGATAAAGAGGATAAAAAGGCGGCGTTTATCGTTGTAGAATGTAAGGCAGAAAATGTAAAAATACATGTGGAGGATTATTATCAGGGTTTTAATTACGCAGCGTGGGCTCATGCTGAATTCTTTGTCACCACGAATGAAAAGGAAACTAAGTTCTTTAACGTCGACCCGACATTTCTTCCACAAAGGTTAGAAGAAGTGGTTGCCATTCCTACGGCTAAAGATGTCGATAACGTTAAGAAAATTGAACAGATAAAGAATCAGACGAAGACCTTTACACGTGAAGAATTCACAAAAACCTTGCAGGCTTGTCATAATATCATTCGTAATAATGACAAGCTTTCTCCTGAAGCAGCATTTGATGAGATTAGTAAATTACTTTTTATGAAGATTAGATATGAACGTAATCAGAGGGGTGTAAAGGTGTTTACTAAAGCTGAATATCTTTTTCAAGCGGACAATTACGAAAAAAATGTTCGCCCCGGTTTAAAGGCAAAAGGTATAGACCAGCCTTATATGCAAAATTTATTTGACACTACAAAATCTGAATTTAAAGAAGATCACCTTTTTGAGGAAAATGATGAAATCAAGATTAGAGAAAATAGTTTTGTTCAGATATTGGAAAAACTTGAAAATTACAACCTTTCAGACACACAAGATGATGTAAAGGGAATTGCTTTTGAACAGTTTCTCGGTACAACATTTCGTGGCGAATTAGGTCAGTTTTTTACCCCAAGAACAATTGTAGACTTTATGACAGAAATTCTTGATCCGCAGGAAGGTGAAGTTATCTGTGATCCCACATGTGGATCCGGAGGATTTTTAATCAAAGCTTTTGAATATGTAAGAGAAAAAATCGAATCTGATGTTCGGGAGCAAAAAGATAAACTGCGTATTGCTCTTGAAGGCGAAAATTATGACAGTAAATCTGAAAAAGAACAGATAGAAATCAGTGGGAAAATTGATGAAATGCAGGCAGCATTGAATACAGAACTTGACACAAGTGTTGAGGGAAGTAGAATGCATCAACTTTCTTGTGACTGCATATATGGAACGGATGCTAATCCACGAATGGCTCGTACATCTAAGATGAACATGATTATGCATGGAGACGGACATGGTGGGGTACATCACCACGACGGTTTACTTAATGTAAATGGTATTTTTGAAGAGCGATTTGATATAATCTTGCAGAGTTTGATACAAAGCCGAGGAATAATTGTAAAGTGCACCTTTGCGGTGTATGCTGCCGCTTGTAGTATAAAATGTGCGCCGAGTTATTAGCGATAGATTTACTCATGTTTTTGCTATATGATTTATTAAAAGACGAACATATACGCCCGGCAAATCGACAGTAAGGAGAATAACCAATGGAAAGACCTATAACCACTTTATTTTTGTTAATGTCTGTAGACGGAAAAATCAGTACCGGCTCCACAGATGAAATGGATGTAGATAAAGACTTCCCAAAGATTGACGGAGTGAAGGAAGGACTGCATCAGTACTACGAAATAGAGAGGACGACCGATCTCTGGTCGTTTAATACCGGCAGGGTTCAGGCAAAAGTGGGCGTAAATCAAAAAGAAATGCCTGCGAAAACCCCGGTATCTTTTGTCCTCTTAGACAACAGCCACCTGACATCACATGGGGTTCGTTATTTCTGCGCTCTGTCAAAAGAATGTGTATTGATCACCTCCAACATGAACCACCCTGCATTTTCTGTTGAGGAAAAGAATTTGCATATCCTTGCACAGGAGCAAATATCCCTGCGAGAAGCGTTTATAAAACTGAAAACGGATTTCGGATGTGAACAGTTGACTATACAATCGGGCGGAACAGTAAACGGATTGCTTTTAAGGGAAAAGCTTTTGGATTATGTTGATATCGTTGTTGCGCCGATTCTGATCGGCGGAAAAGATGTTTCCACACTTATTGACGGACATTCTCTGACTTCCGAAAACGAACTCCCCTCATTGAGCGCACTGAAGCTTATAGAATGTGCGCCGCTTTCCGATTCGTATGTTCGTATGAGATATAAAGTTATTAATTAATTGAAGCGTAATCGGTTGTCCGACCCTGTAAGCAGTATTTGGAGAGAAGGGGCAAATTAAATGAAACGGGAACTGGGAATAGGGCGCTGCGGACTGGCATGTTGCTTATGCAGCGAGAATGAACATTGTAGTGGGTGCAATTCGGGAGAATGTCCTGACAAGGACTGGTGCGAAAACAGAAAATGCTCTATTGAGAATAATTATACACATTGTCATGAATGTAAAACTGAATGCAGAAGAGGCTTGCTATCCAAAATCAAACCGTATGGGTTCACCCTGTTTATCAAAAGATACGGCGAAAAAGAACTTTTAGACTGCCTTGAACGGAATGAAAAAGCAGGCGTTGTTTATCATCGGAATGGAATTTATGGCGATTATGATGATTTTCATGATGTGGAGGATCTGATCGAATTTATCAAAACAGGGAAAAAATAATTTCCTGTTTACCAAAACATAAAGATTTTTTCTGTTGTATCAAAACCGGCAGGAACATAGATGTGATTCTCACCAATCCGCCATTTGGTCAAAGTGTTGATCGCAATCAACTTATCTCTGAAGCCGACCGCTTTACGGATGAGGAAATGAAAAGAAAATACAGGGTCAAGTATGGAAAAGCCTATGATGAAGCGCTTAAACAGGTAGACGATCACATTGGAAAATCTTTGTTGTCACTTTACGATCTTGGCGGCACAAGTACACTTACTGAAGTTCTTTTTATGGAGCGGTGCTTGCATCTGCTAAAGAAAGGCGGACGTATGGGTATGGTTCTCCTAGAGGGCGTTTTAAACAATAAGAATCTTGCATCGGTTAGAGAGTATTTTGAAGGAAGGGCAAAACTGATTCTTATTTGTTCCATTCCACAAGATGTGTTTACTGCCGCTGGTGCGACAGTAAAGCCCAGTCTTGTTTTTATGCGAAAATTCACCGCAGAGGAAGAAATGGAATATGCCAAATGCAAACACGCTGCTGAACAGGAAGTTGCAATACTTCATAAACCTGAGATTGATGCCTTAAATGAAATTATTTCGGACTGTGCAAATATGATTATTTTTCTTAAAGATGAGATTAAAGATGCCCGTGCCAGTTTAAGGCGAGCAAGGAAAGATAAAAAAAATACTTTTAACATTGAAGTGGATATAGAAACTATTCTGCAAGAACAAAAAGGCAATAAAGATAAAAAAAGAGATGCTGAAAAAGCATTAGATGATTTACAAAAGCAGATGATGGAAGAAGTCAAGATGATTGTTAAGAAAAACTTCGATTATGATATACCCATTGCTAAAGTTGATGACGCTGGGATAACGACAACTGGAGCAGTTTCGGAGGGAAATCAACTTCCGGCTTTAGTAAAGGAATACTGTAATTACAGGACTGTTAATTGTTTATGGAAAGATCAATCGGTAACATTTTCTTATGTATATAATAACAAAAAAGGGTATTGTCGTATTGCAAGTGGCAAGGAGGTTGTTTTGAATGGAAAATAATCTTCTGAAATTGGTGCCATTTGCATCGTTAAAAGGATGGAGTGTATTTAGTTCTTTTATTACACATCTAGAAGGAAAATATCCTGCGAAAAAACTTGGCGATTATCTACGCCTGATTAAAGAACCAATAGTACTTGATGATAACACTTTGTATAAGCAGATAAGAGTACGTACGCATGGACAAGGTGTGGTAAAAAGAAAAGAACTATATGGATATGAAATCAATACAAAAAAGCAGTTTATAGCCCATAAGGGTAATTTGATTTTATCAAAAATAGATGCACGTAACGGTGCTTTCGGTATAATACCAGACAATCTTGAAGGAGCTATCATTACTGCAAGCTTTTTGCAATATGAAGTTATAGGTGCAATAAAGGAATATATTTCTCTTGTATTAGCTTTAGATATTTTAAAAGAAAAGTGGCAAGCTCTTAGTAGTGGAACAACAAATCGGCAATCTGTAAATGAAGATAAGGTAGAATCTTTTAAGATTCCCATGCCATCTATAGTTGAGCAGGAAGAAATTCTTCGTATATATCATGCTATCATCGCTGAGGCAGACGAAAATATAGTGAAAGGAAATAACATTAACGATGGACTACTATATGATATTCAGTCAGTAGTTTCTTCATTAAAAATGCAAGAACAAAAAAAAGAGGTAGCTAATTCTATTATGCAGACAATTCCGTTTGCGTCAACTTGCAGATGGGAAGTAGAGTATATTCTAAAAGAAGGACGGTTGAAAAGTGTTTATGATAGTTTTAAATATCCTGTATATCCTATTTCAGATATTACAACAAACTCTCTTTTTGGTCTTTCTATAAAAGCAACTTCATCACAAGGAGAAGAGATGATCCCTATGCTTAGAATGGCTAATATTGTTAATGGAGAAATCAGATGCAATGAACTAAAGTATTTACCACGTAAATATGCAGTTACAAATAAAGAACACGATAAGTATCTATTGCATAAAGGGGATTTATTGATTAACAGAACTAATAGCAAAGAACTTGTGGGAAAAGCAGCAGTGTTCAATCTTGAAGGAGAATATACATATGCTTCATATATCATTAGGTACAGATTTGACACAGCAAAAGTTTTACCAGAGTATGTAAATATTTTATTTATGCTTCCGATTGTTAGAATACAGATTGATACCTTGAGCAGGCAGACAGCTGGACAATGTAACATAAATAGCGATGAAATCGGGGCAATTAAAATTCCTGTTCCGCATATTTCTGAGCAGCAAGCAATTATCGAAAAATATAATATGGCTAAAAAGGATGCAAATACATACTATGATAAAGCACGGGTATTAAAGAAAAAGGCTATTGCTGATTTTGAAAAAGCTATATTTGTATAAGCTTAATTTTGCGGTGAGGTAAAATATGAGGCAGTAAGTAATATGAATGATAGTAATTTTGCTAGTATAGGTAACAAAATTTGCAATGTTTAAAGATTCATGTGAAAAGTGAAAATACTAATTAAGAACCACATTTTTGATGGGAAATTTTACATTATCGAATCTGCAACTTTTATTGGAGATGCCTGTTGCGAAAAAGAATTTTTTTATGTGCAAAAGAATGCTTGTCCAGAGGATTATTGTTTTGCAAGACTGATCCTGTATACTGCTATAGTGATCATGTCTTTTCGATGTATGATGTCATGTTATCTTCTATGCTGATTTCAAAATGAATTCAGTTATAAAATGAATTAGATATTGTTCATCAATTAGTATTATATAATATTGTAAATATAGGAATTACACATAATGTTTAATTTGCGATTTTATTGAGTGCCTTGAGTCGATGGTTGAAATTATAGGAATATAAGATAGCTTTTTTCCAAGTCTGAAACCCGGTGATTGAACAACTACGTTTAAAATGTGTATTGATGCTATTATTTTAAAATACGGGAAGGATATTTTGACTGAGGAATATAACTTAAGCAAAGATAAGTTCCTTCAGGTTTTAGTTAATACAAGAAATAGAATTATGCATATTAAGAGAAATCAGTCAACTGAATAATATTTGTCTGGTGTAGAATCGATTTTGTATTTGGTGAAGTAATGTCGTCTTTATTAAGTGATAATTTTTTCATTGCTTGGTATTGAATATGTTTAATTTCAATCTAATGTTATAGAATCTGTTCGGCAATGGAATACTTGGAACGGAGTAATGAACAATTTTATAAAAATGTTGAATAAAGCAACGAAGCAGGAGTTTTTTTACTCATAATACCATTACCCTCTATGACGGGCGGTCCTTTCGCATAGTCTTTACATTCATACCGTTAATTTCCACCCGGTCATCAACCGCTATCACAAAACACTGCCTGCCATTGATATACTGCGTCTGAATCAGGTCTGTACGTTCCGAATTCACCTTGATGATAATATCCGGTGTTTCAATCTGTAAGGTTCGGGGATTGGTCAGATTGGAGGCGGTGAGGGCAGTATCGGAACCGGCAATCTCCTCGTAGGTTTCTTCAAACTCGGCTAATTCTGCTTCCGGCACACCGCTTCGTTCCAACAGGGACTTCATAGCCTGTTTGCCGATCACCAATGGTTCCGGATCATCCTTTGCCTCTGCCAGCATCTCATTTAGATTGTCATGAATAGCGGTTACCAGTTCATAATCCGCTTCCTCACCCAAAGTATTCATAAGGATGGACTGGAAGGCTTCTTTCTGATTACCCGGCGACAAGGGAGATACACTGCCCAGAATCCCTTCGATAAATTCGGGATGTGTATCCTCCGGATTTTTTGTATAATATAACACGCTGTGAATATCAGCGCTTCGCTCGTGAAAGGCAGGAAATAAAAAGCCTTTCACAGGTGGTTCTACGATCCAATCCCGCACTCGTTCCCCTATCTGGTTTTCATCAGGCAGATAGGAGAGTCCGCCCTTGCTTCGATTGACCGGACAAATGGAGCAGAGTAAAAAGGAATAAACCTCATCGGAAGCGTCATACATCTCGGTTCCATCTGTGCTTTTGCCCGGTACATCATAGTTACCATAGATTAAGATAATATAATAGTTTTCCGGGTAATCAAACGTGGCGATCACCCGGTCGTAAAAGGTGTCAAGCAGGACGTCATCTTTTAATTCACTGGTTCGGAGCCGCATTAGGAATTCCTGTGTACCGCCATTGAATTCCTGTTGTGTGGGGAATTCCATATTCAGGAGATTTTTTTCCATCGTACCGGAAAGTGTGGAGCGGAACAGTTCGTTATATTTGAGTGCTTCATCTTTCGGCAGGGAAAGAAATGCTTCCTGTCTGGTGCAGACCTTTTTCTTTTGAAAATCCACATAGCAGCTACAGATTCTGGACAGACAGCTGTCCTCCTGCGTGAACAGTTTTCGTATTTCTAAGGTTTCTTTTTTATTCATTGGTAAACAGCCTTTCTATAAAATTTTTATAAACAAAATGCCCACCCGGAACGGAGAGTGGATAAAAGCTCCAAAATAGCATGGTTTTATCCTAGCATAATTTGAAGAAGGCTTCAATTCTTTTCCGAACGGGTTCTTGCGAAATGGTGCTTTTTTTTGTATGATGAAGGAAATAGGAAGGAAGAAGGTGCAGTATGATTCGGGTAGAACAGGTAACAAAACGGTTTGGCAAGGAATTTACAGCGGTAGATCATTTGGATTTTTCGATTGAAAAGGGAGAAATCGTAGGATTTGTAGGGCAGAACGGTGCCGGAAAAACTACCACCATTAAAATGCTGACCGGAATTTTAAGACCGACTTCGGGAACGATCACCATTCATGGGTATGACATTCAGAAGGAAGCCTTAAAGGCAAAGGAATCTATTGCGTATGTGGCGGATAATCCGGATATGTTCCTTCGTCTTAGCGGCTTAGAATTCATTCATCTGATGGCGGATATTTATCAGATCCCGGCAGAGGAACGAACACCACGGATTCAGAGCCTTGCGGAACGGTTTGAGATTACGGATATACTGGAACGTCCGATGAGCGATTATTCCCATGGTATGCGTCAGAAAATGATGGTATGTGCCGCACTGATCCACAATCCGCCGGTATGGATCTTGGATGAACCGATGACCGGTTTAGACCCAAAGGCAGCCTTTGAATTAAAAAATATGATGCGGGAACATGCAAGAGAAGGAAACTGTGTGTTCTTTTCCACCCATGTGCTGGAAGTAGCGGAACAGCTTTGTGATAAGATCATCATTATACGGAACGGGAAATCCGTTTTTTATGGAACATTAGATGAACTGCGGCAGGCATATAAAGATATGAGCTTGGAAACAATTTTCCTGAAGATAAACGGGGAACTGCCGGATACGGAGGAGGGGCAGGCATGAAGAATGTTTCTTATTTGTTAAAGCTTCTTCGACGGGGACAGGAGATGACAATGCCGAAGGAGGGAAGGGAAAAACGGACCTATACAGTATTCGGCGGTGCCGCCATGCTGTTTATCATGGTTCCATGCTGTATTGTAGTAGGGGTTATTGCCTATTTTATGACGCTCGCCATGATGGAAGCGGGAGGCAGGGAAGAAGGAATGCTGTTTATTGTACAGTTTATCTCTGCCTGTGCGATGATCTTTGGTTTAAATGTAGTCATCAATGAGTTCTATTTTTCATCGGATATTGATTATCTGCTTCCGCTGCCGGTGCGTACCCATGAATTGATACTGGCAAAGTTCTGGGTGACTTATCTGGCAGAGAGTGTGATGGAATTTATGGTACTGTTCAGTGCCTATATCGGTTTTATTGCTGCCATAGGCGTTACGCCGATTGGAATCGTTACCGGTATCCTCGGAACATTGACGCTGCCGGTGGTTCCTTTGGTATATTGTGGTATCATCAGTATGCTGGTTATGTTTTTGTTTCAAGGGATCCGCAACCGTAAGATACTGAATACGGTAATGGGACTTATGACCGTTGCTTTGATTCTGGGTACCTTTTTGTCTTTTCGTGGCTTGGAAGGGTTTTCCATTGATACTTATGTAGCCTCTTTGACCGGAGGGAATAATGCATTTATGAATGTTGCCAATCGGGTATTTTATCCGGGCTATCTTCTGATCCATGCTGCCGTGGGAAGCTGGGGAGAAGTTATGCTTTATATTGGGATTACCATCGCTTTATTAGCGGTTTTTCTTGTGATCGCAAGGCTTCTTTATTTACCGGGGCTTTATAGCTTTAAATCCGTTGCCAATAAAAAGGAACATAATGGAAGGAAACACGGAATGCGGAAACAGCATACGGTATTCCGGGCATATTTTGATAAAGAGATAAAAACAATTTTTCGTACACCGGCATTTGTATCCAACTGTGTGCTGATTAACTTTTTCTGGCCGGTGATCATTGTGATCGTTTGTATGATGCAGCGTGGCAGCAATACGGTGGAACGGTTTATTTCAATGTATCATGATGGAAATATCCTTGCAATGCTCCTTTGTCTGTCGATATTTCTGGCTCTTGGTGCGTTGACAACAGCCGCAAACAGTCTGGCCTCCAGTTCCTTCACACGGGAGGGGGTTCATGTGGATTTTATGAAATACATACCGGTATCCTATGAGCTTCAAATTAAGGTAAAGGGACTTCTTAGCCTGATTTTCAGTTATGGCAGTTATTTGCTTGATGTTGTGATACTGGCAGTGATCTTGAAGTTAAAAATCAGTGAGACCTTATACTTTGCTGTTGCCGGCGGCTGTATGGTATTCTTTATCACCTGCCTCGGAATCTGGCTGGATTCCATGCATCCGAAGCTGATCTGGGAGGATGAATTAAACGCACTCCGGGGCAATCTGAACGTGTTCTTTAATATGGCGTTTGCCATTTTAGCGGCAGTAATTATTTGTGGGGTCAGTTTTCTGTTTTATTTGATTCCGCATTCCACGATTGGGTTTATTTATCCCTTTTATCTGGTCATTCTTTTGATCTTAGACATTTATATGTACCGGTTTACATTAAAGCGTGCGGTAGAAAATTTGGAACAGCTTTCCTCGTAGAAAAGGGGAGCATGGGAAGCAAAAAGGACTGTTCCGAGGAGAGGCATCGTAAGGAAGCTTCAAAAATTTTAAAATTAGTCAAGTTTGATTTGCCGAATCATACTTGACTAATTTTCTTTTTCTGTGCTATACTATATCTAACCTAAGATGGGAGGTAATGCGATGTTTATCGGCAGAGAACGGGAACTTGAGATTCTTAACAAACTGTATTCCTCAAATCAATTTGAATTTACGGTCATATACGGACGTCGGCGTGTGGGAAAAACGGCGCTGATCAACCGGTTTATCGGGGACAAAAACGCCATCTATTTTATGGGCGTGGAGAGTAACGCTAAGCAAAATCTTGAAAACTTCAGCAAGAGCATTTTAGAGTACCGCACGGGCATGGAGACGGACAGCTCTTTCCACTCTTTTCAGGCGGCTTTGGAGTATGTGTTCAAACTGTCCGAACAGGAGCGGCTCATCCTCGCCATCGACGAGTACCCCTATGTTGCCAGATCAGAAAAAAGCTTTGCCTCCACGCTTCAGTTGCTCATCGACAAGTACAAGGACAGCTCAAAGCTGATGCTGATCCTTTGCGGCTCATCCATGTCCTATATGGAGGATCACGTCCTCGCCTACAAAGCGCCGCTTTATGGTAGGCGGACGTCGCAGATGAAGATCGTCCCTTTCGATTTTGAGGAGACTTGCCGGTATTTCCAGAATTTCTCCGACGAGGACAAGGCGCTGATCTACGGGATCGTTGGCGGAACGCCACAGTATCTGCTGCAAATAAACGACAAGATGAACGTTGAGGATAATATTAAGAATACATTTTTAAATCCCGCCTCTGTGCTGTTTGAGGAGCCGGAAAACCTGCTCAAACAGGAGGTGCGGGAGCCTGCCCTCTACAACGCCATCATCACGGCGATCGCCACCGGCTCCACTCGGATGTCGGAGATTTCCGGCAAGGTC
>CANPZL010000044.1 GCA_947589055.1 uncultured Lachnospiraceae bacterium
CATTCCGCTACCTGTAAACCACTTGACAGCGAGAATAATCGCTTTTATATGACTGTTATCAAATTGTTATCAAAAGGCACTTTGGAAATCCGAAAACCCGCATGGTTACTGGATTTTTCGGGCTTTCGCAATCATTCCCACTCAATCGTCGCCGGTGGTTTTCCCGTGCAGTCATACAGCACCCGATTCACGCCCTTCACCTCGTTCACGATTCGATTGGCAACCTTACTCAACACTTCCCACGGAATCTCCGCACTTTCCGCAGTCATAAAATCCGAAGTACAGACCGCCCGCAGTGCCACAGCGTAATCATAAGTCCTTTCGTCACCCATAACGCCCACGCTCCGCATATTTGTCAAAGCAGCAAAGTACTGTCCCAATCCCTTATCGATGCCAGCCTTTGCGATCTCCTCCCGGTAAATAGCATCTGCATCCTGAACGATTCGTACCTTTTCCGCTGTCACCTCGCCAATGATACGGATACCTAATCCCGGCCCCGGAAAGGGTTGACGGTAAACCAGATAATCCGGTATGCCAAGCTCCAATCCGGCTTTACGGACTTCATCCTTAAACAACAGACGAAGCGGTTCCACGATTTCCTTAAAGTCAACATAATCCGGCAGACCACCTACATTATGATGGGATTTAATAACCGCAGATTTCCCCAGACCGGATTCGATCACATCCGGATAAATAGTTCCCTGCACCAGAAAATCCACTGCGCCGATCTTCTTTGCTTCTTCTTCAAATACCCGGATAAATTCTTCTCCGATAATCTTACGTTTTGCTTCCGGTTCCGTTACGCCGGCTAATTTTTCATAAAATCGTTCCTGAGCATTCACACGGATAAAATTCAGATCATACGGACCATCCGGGCCGAATACCGCTTCTACTTCATCACCCTCATTTTTCCGCAGCAGCCCTTGGTCAACAAAGACACAGGTGAGCTGCTTTCCTACCGCTTTGGACAAAAGAACTGCCGCTACAGACGAATCCACACCGCCGGATAAGGCACATAACACTTTCCCGCTGCCAATCTTTTCCCGTAATTCCAAGATCGTATTTTCTACAAAGGAATCCATCTTCCAGTCACCCTTACAGCCGCATACCTTATACACAAAGTTTGCCAGCATTTTCTGTCCTTCTTGGGTATGCATGACTTCCGGATGAAATTGGGTTGCATATAGCTTTTTTTCCGGAAGTTCCATTGCCGCCACCGGGCAGACCGGTGTATGCGCTGTCACCTGAAAGCCTGCCGGCGCCTTAGCGATATAATCCGTATGACTCATCCAGCATACGGTAATAGGCTCTATATCTTGAAACAGCACGGAAGCTTTGTCTACCGTCACTTCAGTCCTTCCATATTCACTGACCGGAGCAGTTTCCACCTGTCCGCCGAGGGTATATGCCATGAGCTGAGAACCATAGCAAATGCCAAGGATCGGGATACCCAGTTCAAATATTTCCTTTTGGTATCTAGGGGATTCCTCCTTATATACACTGTTTGGTCCTCCGGTGAAAATGATTCCTTTCGGCTCCATTTCCTTAATCTTATCCAGGCTTAAGGTATACGGATGCACCTCCGCATATACATTGCATTCTCTAACCCGTCTGGCAATCAGCTGGTTATACTGACCGCCAAAATCCAACACGATGACTAATTCCCGTTTCATAATCGGTATCCTTTCTCTTGCTAATTTACGGAGTTTATCTCCTCTTGCCTTATTGTGCTTCAGTGTTTTCCTTTTCGCCCGCCTGCTGCTTTCCGGTCAACATAGCATGTTCCTTTTCCAGCTCCTTTGCCAGCTCATAGAAAGTCCATTTCTTATTGGTGCTGGTTAATATGCATTTTAAAGGAATACCCTCAAGGCCACGATTCCTAATATTCGTCAGCATCAGGTCAATCCGTTTATTCAAGTTAAAATTATACATGACCAGAACTTCTTCGCCCAATGGCGGATACTGCTCCGGATTCGGATTTTCTTCCATATCTTTCATGCCGGCCAGATACCCTACTGACTGTCCCAGCTGATCGTCATGAATAACCTTCACACGAATACCCATCTGCACCAGAACATATTGAAGTTCTCTCGTCCTCTCCGGGTCTGTAAACCCATACATCAATACCGTTTCACCGGTTGGTCTATGCATTTTTATTTCCTCCTTCTGTTACTCTATATTCATCCGGCTTTCGTCGGAACACAAACGAATAAAGTCAATCCATCCCTATGTATTTTTCTCATTCCAAAGCACATCAGCAAAGGGACGGAACGCTGAGGGAAGTGCGACTTCCCGTTTCAATTCCTCCAGTGTCACCCACTGGAATTGTCCGCACATACACTGGCAAGTCAGATAGTATGCAGTCATTCGCCATTCCACATGGGAAAAAATATGGGTATACTGACAGCTCATCTTCAGTTGCTCCGGTGCAGTCTGCCATTTCCCTGCCATATCTGCCGCCTGCTGTTCTACTAAGATTCCCTCCACATTGGGGAATTCCCACATACCGGATAACAGTCCCCGTTCCGTTCGCTTGCGAACTGCTATCTTGTCTTTGCATTGCAGCAGAAATACCGTTTTTTCTTCCTGTCTGCGCCGCTTTTTTTCTTCCCTTACCGGATATTTCTGCCATGTTCCATGCTTACCGGCAAGACAGATTGTTGTCAGCGGACATTCGTTGCATTTCGGTACACCGTTCGGCAGACAGATCGTTGCTCCCAGCTCCATCAGGCTCTGGGTAAAGCGTCCACAGTTTCCTTTCGGATAGATCACAGCCAGCTGCTCCCGGATCATTTTCCGGGTGGCCGATTTATCAATATTGGAAGAATCTTCCATTACTCTGGTATAGACTCGTATTACATTTCCGTCTACTGCGGGTGTTGGCAGTTCAAAACAAATGGAACCGATCGCCCCTGCTGTATATTCACCAATCCCCGGCAGCTCTCGGATCTCCTCATAGGTATCCGGAAACTTTCCTTCTCGTTCCTGCATGATTACTATCGCTGCCTTTTTCAGATTCTTTGCCCGATTATAATATCCAAGACCTTCCCACAGCTTTAACAGCCGATCCTCTTCGACCGCTGCCAGATCCCCGATTTCGGGCAAGGCATCTAAAAACCGCTGATAATATCCCTTTACCGCTTCCACCCGGGTCTGTTGCAGCATGATCTCTGACAACCAGACATGATAGGGTTCCCGGTCTTTTCTCCATGGCAGGTCTCTTGCGTGCTTTGGATACCATGCAATTAAATATTCCGCTATCTTATCCCATTGTTCCATAGTCTGTCACCTGAATCATCAGACACCGGAGTCTTTCGCTTTTGGAGCCCATCATCCCTTCCTCCGATCTCTGAAGATTTCTGCCCTTATTATATAACGAATCCGTCTTTCTTTCTACCCTATTTTATTTCCTGCTCTCTGGTTCCTCCGCTTCTTCTTTTTGCGGAACCACCGCAGCGATGGTCCCTCCTCCAAGAACCCGTTCCCCCTGATACAGCACGACTGCCTGTCCTCTGGTGATCGCTCTTTGGGGTTCTGCAAAATCTACCCGAATCCGATTTCCTTCCAGACACTTCACTCTTGCCGTCTGAGCCTTTTGCCTATATCGAACCTTTGCTTGAATTTCCTGTTCCCTCTCCGGTCTTTCGATCCAGTTTACTTCCTCCGCCAGTAACGACCGCTGAAAAAGTTCTTCGCTGCTTCCCAGTACCACCTGATTTTTTTCCGGCAGAATATCCACTACATAATAAGGGGTTTCCGCAGCAATTCCCAGTCCCTTCCGCTGCCCCACGGTATATCCATAATAGCCCTGATGATGGCCCAATACCTTCCCTGTCCGATCAATGAATTCACCGGGGCCTATTTTAACCTGATAGGATTCTTCCATGAAACGCTTATAATTTCCATCCGGTATAAAACAAATATCCTGACTGTCTCGTTTTGAGGAATTTATAAAACCGTGATCTTCTGCGATTTCCCGCACCTGTTCCTTTGTCAGTTCCCCTAGCGGGAATCTGGTATGTGCAAGCTGTTCCTGCGTCAAGGAATATAATACATAACTCTGATCCTTCGTTTCATCTACGCCACGCATCAGCTGATAGCAGCTTTCCTTCTGCACGATCCGGCTGTAATGCCCGGTCACGATCACATCACATTCCAGTTCCTTTGCCTTCTGATATAAATGTTCAAATTTAAGATACCGATTGCAGTCAATACAGGGATTCGGCGTTCTGCCCTGCAAATAGCTTTCCACAAACTTATCGATTACCCGTTCCTTAAAATCCGCTTTAAAATTCACTACATAATACGGAATCCCGATTTTATAAGCCACCATTCTCGCATCTTCTATATCATCTAGCGAGCAACAGGTTTTTTCCCTTGCGATCCCAATATCTTCATTTTCATACAATTTCATCGTGACGCCGATACAGTCATACCCGCTTTCCTTCATCAGCAGTGCCGCCACGGAAGAATCCACACCGCCGCTCATGGCGATCAACGCTCTTTTTCCCATATCCCATACTCCCTTACCGGTAAATCAAAATAAAATGCAGCACAACAGGTTGTGCCTGCTGTGCCGCCCTATTGTTTTTCTTTATTCTAATGCGTATGCTTCATTTCTTCAAATTCCTTTTTTGCCATCTTGAAGCACTCCAATATCTTCGGTGAGAAAATACCGCATTCTCCATTTAAGATCATTTGAAAGGCTTCTTCCGGTGTATAGGCGGCTTTATATACCCGCTCACTTACCAATGCATCATATACATCCGCCAGAGATACCACCTGTGCAGAAATCGGAATCTCCTCTCCCTTTAACTGATCCGGATAGCCCCGTCCGTCGAACCGCTCATGATGATGCCGGCAGATTTCATAACAATACTGGAAAAATTCCTTATCATTGATAAAATCAATCGTATTGATAATATCACAGCCCTTAACCGTATGCAGCTTCATGGTCTCAAACTCATCACTGGTAAGCTTTCCCGGCTTTAACAGGATATTATCCGGAATGGCGATCTTTCCCACATCATGCATGGCAGACGCTTGAACGATCTTTTCAATCTGCTCCGATGTGATCTCATACTCTTTATAATATTCCGCAACATAATTCAAAAGGATTCTGGTAAATCCTTTGATCCGCTGGATATGCTCCCCGGATTCCAAATCCCGGAATTCCACTACCGCACTTAACGCATCTATGATCTTATCATTGGTTTCCTTTAATTGAAGGTTCTTCCGTTCCAGTTTTTCCGTCTGCTTCTTGACCAGGGATTCCAGATTGTTTTTATGCTTCCACAGGCTGATGATATTTTCAACCCGTCGTCTGACCACATGGGGTGCAAAAGGCTTCCGGATGACATCCGCCACCTCCATCTCATATCCCTTTTCCTCCGGTGTATCCGTCGTATCTCCTGTAATAAAGATCACAGGCACCTTCTTCATGACGGTTTCCGATATATTTTCCAATACCTGAAATCCATCCATCACCGGCATGATTATATCCAGCAGAATGATCGCCAGACGTTCTTCCTCTTCTTTGATGATCTGAACAGCCTGCTGCCCATTTTCCGCTTCCAAAATCCGATAATCCTCTTTAAAAATCTCGCATAAGATGCTTCGGTTTACTTCCATATCGTCAACTACTAATATCGTATCCTGTTCCTGCATTTTTTCTCTCCTTATTTTGCCTTCTTCATTATGACATGATTATCATCTCTTACAAAATAAACCTTCGAGCTTTCCCTGTTCAGCTTCAGTTCATACGTATCAATGATAACCGTTACACCCGGATGTATGGTTCCATCCACCTGAACCTTAACTTCTTCTTTTGTAGACAGTCGCTGCAGCAGATCCTGTAAACGCTCCATACTTTCCTGCTTCTCTTTTTTCTTTATCTGGATTGCCTGTAAGATTTTTATATAAACGCCATGGTCTGACAATTCCATCATACTCAGTTTTTCCTCAAAGCTGCTTTTCCCGGATTCAAAAACCTTTATCTCAGAATCAATCTTAATGATTTCCTTTCGCAGTACGTTGTAATGATACATACTTTCCTGACTGATTCCACTCTCCAAGATTGTTTCCCGGTCTGATGAGATTCCGCAATTTATAGTTTTAACGCCTTTTATTGCATGAATCCTGCCTCCGGAAATCGTTCCGTTTGACCCTGTCGCGTAAACCTTCCGTGGGGTATCAACTTTACAATTTATGAAGGCATTGGCCTCCACATCATGCTTTGCCCGAATCTTTACACCGTCAAAAAAGCTGCCGAACACACCGCCCTGCGCAGAGATATATCCGATACCGTTTCCCCGCATTCCTTTTTGTATCACTACGTCACCGCCGCAGCTGATAACCGCATTTTCCACATAACCGCAAATATGCACATCACCAGTCGCATTTATCTTCATACCGGAAAGGACATCGCCATAAATATAGATGCTTCCGTCATAATCCAGATGGCCGGTTGTCGCATCCACATTTCCGTTAATAATCAACGCCCGGTTGATCTCCAACCGTTCATTATGAAGTATAACCGTACCATCTAATGCGGCATAATAGGTTCTTTTATCATCCGAAATCGTCATTCCCTTTCCGCGAAGCGGCCGCAGTTCTTTTCCGCTTTTGGGAATCATCAGTTCGCCGGTAACCGTAAATCCAAATTCACCTCTGGTAGCCGGAATATACCGTGCCACCTGCTGCCCTTCTTTAACTACATCGATCAACGCAACTTCTCTATAATCTACATCACCTTCCACATCCTCCTGCGGAAATCGGGGCAGATCCGTCTTAAAATCGAATTCAAACCTTCCGTCAGTTCCCTGAACCACCTCCCGGCCTCTTGCAACACAGACATCCTCGCCGAATTCCTCGTTGTCCAGAATCCTCTGGATCGCCGCAATATCTATCCCCTGAATGACACCTTTTCGTTTCAGGTAATCAACAATATCCTGTAAATTATAATCAATATCCACATCCAGCTTGGGAAGCAGCAGAGTCGCCATCATCTTATCCATGGAAATAGTAACCGAGGCGAGGACTTCCCAATCATTTTTCAGAGATATGTCTTCCATACGCCCTCCTATATTCCATTGCAAAGACTACGATAGATCTTTTCCATCTCAGCCGCACTATATTGCACATCTGCATAACTGCTTACATCAATCCCGGCTTCCAGTCCTTTAATGATCCAGTTCTTTTGTTCCTCTGTAAATTCCGCTTCCGGTTCAGGCGTCTCCGCCATCTTCAGCCGAATTTCCTTCATCTGTTCAGCAGTATATGCAATCTTGGCATAGCTTGCCGCATCTAAGCCTTCCTGAAGCCCCAGACGGATTTCCTGCATCTGCCGCCATTCTAACAAAGGTCTGGCATAAATGGATACATCTAAGTAATCCTCCAAGCCCAACCGAATCTCCCGCATCTGAAACCAGTTGAATTCTCCCGTCGCATAAATCGACACATCTATACCGGCTTGCAGTCCCAGACGGATTTCCCGGATCTGGGTTCCAAAATATTCCGGTGAAAGATAGGGAGTCAGCTTCAAGCCCTCCCGTTCCGCATACCGGATTTCCTGTAGCTGCTCCGCATCATAACCGGCTTCCACATAACCATCTATATTCACACCGGACTGCAATGCTTTTCGGATCTCACGCAGAACAGCACCTTCATATCCCTTCTTTACATAAGGTTCTATATCTATCTGATCCCGTAATGCCTTTCGGAATTCCCGCATTACAAGATGGTCATATTCCTGCTTTGCATACCAGCTTACGTCCAGATGTTCTTCCAATCCCAGCCGGATCTCTTTCATCTGAAACCAATCCAGCTCCTGCGATGCATAGAGGCTCACATCCAGATTTTTCTCCAATCCCAGCCGGATTTCCTGCATCTGTAATGCAAAGTACTTCTTATCCGCATACAGCCCGACATTTAAGCCTTCCTTCAAGCCTTTTCGTATCTCGGCAAACTGCATCCAATCATATTCCTTATCTGCATACTCGGATATGGTGATACCCTGCTCCATACTCAGGCGGATTTCTTCCATTTCAAACCACTGATATTTCGGGTCTGCATACTGACTGACATCGACACCGGATTCCAATCCCTTTCGGATTTCCGTCAACTGCGGTGTAGTAAATCCCTGCCTTTCATAGAACTCTATATCTGCATTCAGCTCCCGCAGCCTTGCAAGTTCATTGTCATGACTTAACTTTTCAATCAGTAAATCTTCAAATTGATTCTCTGTCCCCTGATCCATTCTTTTCCCCCATGAATCCTATTACCGGTTAGCATTTAAAATATCGGAAATCTTCTGATAGTTTTCGTCGATCTCGTTCATATATGCTTTTGCCTGCGCCTGTTCCTCTTGTGTCAAGGTTTCCTTGTTCCGCAAAAGCTCCGTTAATTTTTCCGTCCATTCCGCCATGACGGTCAGACTTAAGTTTCCACAAACACCCTTTAAGGTATGCGCCTGACGAAAGGCCTCCGGCGTGTCGCCAGCCTCCAGACTTTCTTTTAATTTATGATAGGTAGGTTCGTCTGGAAACTTATTCAAAAACTTCATATACAACGTCTCATTATTCATAAAACGTCCCAATCCGGCTGCTACGTCAACCTTCGCTTCCATCAATTTCGCTTTTAACATTTCATCCATATTTTTTTCCTCGCAAAATCACTGAACATATATTATAATTTTATTTTATCAGCCGTTATTTGTCAAGATAATGCAAATATGGCATACCACTAAATACCGAGCCGTTAGAATACAGTAATCACCTACGACAGTTTCTGCTTCTTTAATGCTTTACGAGACAGCAGCACCGTCTATTTCTCTTTACCATAATGCCCAAGCTTATCCTGATACATTCGCTGATCGGCTTCCTCTATCAGCTTTGTCAGGTCGCCGGGATTTTCAAGAAAACTGGCGCCAACCGCCGCACTGCAATGATTTCTTCCATCTAATTCCTGTTTCAAACGGATTTCCAGCAAATCCAGCTTTTCTCTTGAAACATTCCGGCAAAGTACGATAAATTCATCACCGCCCAGCCGGTATACCGGATACTGTTCTGCCACTGAATGAATGACCTGATAAGTCTGACGGATCAAAGCGTCCCCTGCCTCATGCCCTTTGGTATCATTCATACGCTTTAGGCCGTTAATATCCACATAGCATACCCCTATCGAAAAAAGCCCCTTATTATCTTCGGTCATAGTATCTCTTATGAAAGCATTCCGATTCCACGCACCAGTCATCCCATCTGTAAAGCTAATCTTTTTTAAGTAGTCCTCACGCATTTTCCGTTCCAGAAGGGATTGAAAAAAGTATGCAAGAATTTTTAATATGTTGGATACATCCTCCAGATTCTCAGCCTGCGGATTATCTATTCCAAAATATCCTGTCAGCTTTTCCTTATCCATCATGGGAACCGTGATCAGAGAATGTATATTCTGTGCTTTCAAGACAGCATATTCCTCCGGCGAACTGTCCTTGACCTCCTCCAAATCCTTGATGATCACACATTCGTTCTGATCAAAATGGGGAAGCCAGCGGTCAAGAAGCGTAATCGGCATATGCTGCAAATGATCAATCTCGCTGGTAACTCCCTCGGCACACCATTCGTAGGAATTGTCCATATACTCTCCATGTACACGAAAAATATAAGTCCGTTCCCCGTTTAAGTACGAGCCTAAGATTTCCAGCGTATTATTGATCGCTACTTCAATCTCAGCAGAAGAATGCATCATTTTGATACATTCCATGGCGATCCGCTCTTGTTCCTGTCTTTTATTTCTGTCTGTCTCTTGCAGATCCATGTTTGAACGATCATCTGCGATCACGAAACAGGCTTCTCTTTCTTCCCATTCCGTCATTCTCCCTTTCATCTGATATTTTCTTCCGGTGATCTCGTTTCTTTGTTCCCATTCTGTATAGAATTCTCGTGATAATGCATTTCTGTTGCAATAAGCACATGGAGTTGCGATTCCCTGTAATACCTGATAACACTTCTTCCCTATAACCTCATCTCTGGTTTTATAACCGAATGCCTTAAGTCCCGCCTGATTGATAAACAAAAGCTCTTGGCTGTCTGCATCAATAACATATACGATTTCTTTTACCCCATCAAATTCCTTGACAATTTTATCCATGTTATCTCCTTTAGCTCTCTTGCAGCTATGGGTCTGCTCCTTGTTTTCAGCAGACCACCCCACTATTATATTCTGTCCTTTCAAAAACCGTGCCATCAATTTTTATTTTATCATATTATTTCTTATTTTACTATTCATAATTAGTCTGTTTCTTCTATTAACACACGTTCACCACCTGTAACCTGTATGTTGCCGGACAGGCTTATGTGTCAATTCATTTTTCCAAACATATTATACTATTAACCAATACATTTATCGGATAGGAGAATGAAATGAACCGAATGAATTTCTTCAACAACAATGGCAATAATCGCCAGCAAAATTCCTGCTGTGACGAACCTGCTCCTACTTCCTGCTGCTGTCCGCCCAACTGTATACCGGGGCCTCCCGGTCCACGGGGACCTATGGGACCACAAGGACCGGCTGGACCCAGAGGACCGCAGGGGCCTGCCGGCAGCGTAGGACCGGCCGGACCACAGGGGCCTGTCGGTGAGCCAGGACCCATCGGACCCAGAGGCCCCATCGGGGAAACCGGACCGCAGGGACCACAGGGACCAACCGGAAGCATAGGACCTGTCGGACCACAGGGACCGCAGGGTGAAACCGGACCCATCGGACCGCAGGGACCAACCGGAAGCATAGGGCCTGTCGGACCGCAGGGGCCTATGGGAGAAACCGGGCCGCAAGGACCGCAAGGACCCGTAGGAGACATAGGGCCTGTTGGACCACAGGGGCCGCAGGGAGAAGCCGGAGCCATCGGACCGCAGGGGCCGCAGGGTGAAACCGGACCTGTTGGACCGCAGGGGCCGCAAGGACCCACCGGACCGACTGGGCCGCAGGGCGAAACCGGGGAAACCGGCCCTATTGGGCCACAGGGACCTAGAGGAGAAACCGGTTCCGTTGGACCGCAGGGACCGCAAGGGGAGGCCGGACCCGTTGGGCCGCAGGGACCACAGGGGGATGCCGGACCCGTAGGACCACAGGGACCCGTAGGACCCACCGGACCGCAAGGACCCGTAGGGCCCACCGGTGATGCCGGGCCTGTTGGACCGCAGGGACCGCAAGGCGAAACCGGGCCGATTGGACCACAGGGGCCACAGGGTGAAACCGGGCCGCAAGGACCGCAGGGGCTCATTGGACTAACCGGACCACAAGGACCACAAGGGGAAACCGGAGAAACCGGGCCTGTTGGGCCGCAAGGACCCATTGGACCTGCCGGACCGACCGGACCACAGGGCGAAACCGGAGAAACCGGGCCGCAGGGACCGCAAGGACCCATCGGGCCAACCGGACCACAGGGACCACAGGGCGAGACCGGAGAAACCGGGCCGCAAGGACCGCAGGGACCTGCCGGACCGACCGGACCGCAAGGACCACAGGGACTTCAAGGAATCCAAGGGGAAACCGGGGAAACCGGGCCACAAGGGCCTATTGGACCTGCCGGACCGACTGGACCGCAGGGGCCGCAAGGGGAAACCGGTGAAACCGGACCACAGGGACCGCAAGGGCCTGCCGGGCCGCAGGGACCGGCCGGAACCGTCTTAGGTTACGCCGACTTCTATGCGTTAATGCCACCTGATAACGCCAGTACCATAGCTCCGGGTACCGATGTTGACTTCCCTCGAAACGGTGCAACCAGCGGCACATCTATCGTCCGGGCAGATGCAGATTCCTTTACCCTTACAGACATTGGCACGTATCAGATTTTCTTCCAAGTAAATGTGAATCAAGCCGGCCAGTTAGTCCTGACCCTGAACGGAACCGAACTGGATTATACAGTATCCGGTCGTGCAACCGGTTCTTCCGCTATCATAGGCATGGCGATCGTAACAACGGAAACGGAAAATTCCGTTTTGACGGTTCGTAATCCAGCCGATAATCCTACTGCACTTATCGTCACACCTTCCGCAGGAGGAACCCAGCCGATTGCCGCACATCTGATCATTACGCAGCTACAATAAAGATACCTGTATAAAATGACAAATCATGAAAAATGCTCCTTCTTGGTGTATAATCCTTATCCTACACGCACCAGAAGGAGCATTTCTATTTCTATTCTATTGTTATTGCAACCGTAATTCCTTTTATTCCATACAACAACCGGCCTCAGGAAATCAAACTGCCGGTTTCGGTTTCACTGATCAGGTAAGCACGACAGGGAGCCCCGTCACAGCCTTCCAGCTTCAAAGGCGCAGCGCTCAATAGATATTTTCCCTCTTTTACGCCGGTCAAAACAACACCTTCCAACAAAACAATCCCTGCGCCCAGCAAAATCATATGAACCTCTTTTGGCGCATCTTCCGGTCCCACGGTCTGACTTTCATTTCCGATCAATTTCGTTCCTGCTTTGGCAAACACACGGGCCGCCTCTGCCGTTACCGTAGCGTTTCCCGCAAGCAAGATCCGTTCGGCTGCATTAAGTAAGCGGGCTTTTTCCAGAATATCTTCCGCTCCCTTTTCTGTCACGTCCCCTTCCCAGCAGGCAACATAACAGTCTCCTACAAAAGGCTCTAACCCTACCTGTTCAATCGTATCTCCATCTGGAAGAAAATGAAACGGAGCGTCAACATGGGTCCCATTATGTGCACACATACTAAAAGCAGTCAGATTGCAGATGTCCCCTTGTTCTATGCTTTGCATGCAGGTTTTCACCGGCAGCGGATCCCCCGGAAATACATGGCAGGAAAACACCGCTTGGGAAATATCAATTATCATTTTTCTCCTCCTAAGTTTTCACTCTATAACAAGGTGTTTTAAAGATTCTATCTGAAGCCTGTACAAGCCTTGTCATTCCTTATAAAATGCCGGTTTTATTTCCATACAGTGAAATTAAACTCTGTTTTACTGATGAAAAATAGCGGTTTACGCAACGATCGTTCCGCCGTTCGGATGGAGTACCTGCCCCGTCATGTAGGATGCGTCCTCTGACGCCAGAAAAACATAACAAGGCGAAACCTCACAGGGCTGTCCTGCCCGCATCATCGGCACTTGAGAAGTTTTCCGTCCAAAGGTCGCTACTTCTTCCGAAGAAAAAGAGGCCGGTATGAGAGGCGTCCATATTGGCCCCGGAGCCACTGCATTCACCCGGATCCCCTGCTCTACTAAAGAAAGCGCTAACGATCTTGTAAGAGAGACGATCGCTCCTTTTGTTGCGCTGTAGTCGATTAAATCCTTTTGTCCCTGAAAAGCCGTTACCGAAGCAGTATTTATGATAGAGCTTCCCCTTTTCATATGCGGAAGCGCCTCTTGTATCAGATAAAAAAATGAAAGGATATTCGTTTGGAATACCAGATCCAGTTGTTCCGGCGAAATGTCAAGAATACTTCTCTGTATAAACTGAACCCCATGATTATTTACCAAAATATCAATTCCTCCGAAGCAGTGCAGGGTTTTTTCCACACACTGCCTTACAAAACAGCGGTCTTTTAAATCTCCCTGCATTAAGAGAAGTTTTCCACCCATCTGCCGAATTACTTTTTCCGTTTCTTCCGCATCGCATTTCTCATCATAGTAGATCAATGCAACTGCCGCACCTTCCTTTACGAAATCGTATGCAACCGCTCTTCCGATGCCACTGTCTCCTCCGGTAATCAATGCTACCTTCCCCTGTAGCTTTTTTCCACATTTTTCCCGTTGCGATACTGGTCTTGGTTCCATCACATATTCCAGTCCCGGCTGTTGATTCTGATGCTGCGGCGGAAAAGAAAGGGGAATATCCTCACAATCCCGGATATATCCATAATCATGCTTGGTCTGCATTCAAAAATCACCTCCTGCTATACTATGATATGCCTATGGCTGAAACCTGTGTATAATCAAGAGGGATTTGGATTTAACTTAACATCATCTCAATTCCCGGCAATTCCTTATATAGTACTTTCCCCGCTTCGTTTTTGGGTATAAACTCCACTAACATACTCGTAAAGGCGCTGGGGTGCAGTCCTGTTTTCTCTGACAAAAACCGTTCCATCTCTTTTCCGTCGATTCCCTTGGTATGATAAATGCAAAGCTTATCATCCACTCCTCCACAGGCACATTCTGCCTGTGAAAACTCCGTCTTTAACATTCTCTCGCACTCATCAAGATTGACTCTGTTTCCAAAGATTTTAAGAAAACGTTTTTTACGTCCTACAATATAATAATAGCCATCCTTGTCCCGCTTTGCCATATCACCGGTTACCAGCCTGCCTTTCCTCTCGTCCCCTATCAATAAATCTTCCGGTTTTTCAGCATATCCCAGCGTGACATTGTCTCCATAATAAACCAGTTCTCCCACTTCATCCGGCTTCTCGATCACATTCCCCTGTACATCGATAAGTTCAAATCGGCCACCCGGTATAGCAATCCCCATACTCCCATATTTTTCCAACGACTTATCATAGGGAAGATATGCCATCCTTGCAGTTGCTTCAGTCTGACCATACATGACAACAAAATGTTTATCCTTTTCTTTGGCATAAAGAGCGAACTCCTTATGAAGCTCCGGCGGCAGCTTGCCGCCTGCCTGGGTAAAGGTACGCAGACTTGGCAATTCCATCCTGAAAAACCGCAGTTTTTTTAATATCTCATAGGTATACGGTACACCGCCAAAGGAGGTGACCTGCTGCTGCTTAAAAAACTCCCAAAATTCCTTTTGCAGGATCCCTTTTGTTGTCATACAGACAGCCGCCCCTACCTGCATATGACTATTGATAATAGACAGACCATAGGTATAATTCATGGGCAAAGTTGTAATAGGACGTTCCTTCTCATCAAGCTCCAGATAAGAAGCAATCGCCTCAGCATTCGACTGAATATTGATATAGCTTTGCTTAACCAGCTTCGGACTTCCTGTACTTCCTGACGTCGTGAGCAGCAATGCCAGCTCAGGATTAAGCTTGATGTTACTTTTCACATTTCTCTCAAGCAGGACATATTCATATTCTTCATATACTATTTTATAATCCTTAAATTCTTCCTTCTTCTGTTCGGGAACAAACAGATAAGATGGCTTATACCGTTCAAGCAGCTCACGATTTAATTCAGCATCTATCGTTTGGCTTAAAAGCAATACGACTACTGCGTTATAAAGACAGGCAATATAACTGCATAGACTTCCCGCTACATTTTCACAATAACAAAAAGCAAGACTTCTTTTCTCCAACCGGCTGCCAACCCTTTTTGCAAATGCTTCCACATCTCCATAGGTTAATGATCCTGCTTTTTCATCTATGACAGCGGTTCGATCCTTATATTTATCCAGACAGTTAAAAAAATATTCTCTCATTTGTATCCTCCATGTTACTCTATCGGAATCACTCTTGACAGCGACCGAATAATATCATATCCATCCCATATGACCCCCATATCCAGCGCTTTTCCAAAAGGCACCGCCCTGTCAATCCCCCTCAAGGCACATTCCTTTAAAAAACCTTGTATTTCTGCCTTATTTAATCCATAATATAACATCGTCTGACTTTTGGGAGAAATCACAGCTTTTAACTGTTTTAAATCTTCAATATCACACTGAAAGAATAACCCGAATTTTCCTCTTAGGGTTTCCAAATCCTCAGGTATCGTATCCATCGTGACTACATATAAACGATTACCGTAAGAGCTTATATCCATATTTGCTATGTCTGTTCTTTCCATGGCAAGATGACAAAGCTGGGTATATTTGTCCACTGCCTTAATGTCTTCCAGCATATATCTGTCAGCCTTTTTATACACCGCATCCCAGAATCGCTTTTGTGCCTCCTTTGTTTTTTCCCCCAGCCAAAAAATACAATGCGGTGTAGAGCAGGCATTCTGGTCCATAAGATAAGTATCGTTATAAAACAGTGACGCAAGCTGTTCTAATTCTTCCTCTGCCGCCTCAAAAACAGCCTCGCTTCGTATCACACCAAAAGAATAACGGTCTGCAAATACCACCTCTACCGCTTTTGAACGCATTGGCGACTGCCTCAGGTTATAGATGGTTTCATCGCCACCCCATATTATTCTTCCATCACATATATTTGAATAATAATCATTGATTTCCCGTTCTCTTTCATAAGTAACAAACTGCGTTCCTTTTCGCAGTGTTTCATACTCTTCTTTTTTTAATATCGTTTCAATTCCATGACACAGCACTTTGACCTGCGGGAATTCCTTCGTCGGGATACGCACGATATTGGAATTGCCGGATAACAATCCAAAAAAATAGGAAAAAGCAAAGTTTACAGGTACATTGGAGGGTGTAATATGAAACAAAAGTCCTCTTCCCATATGCAGCTTCCCATCTTCAAACTGCCTCTTCATCCGCTCGATATTTGCCCGTCGGCACCAAAAGGCTACAGATAATACATCCGGATACGCAGATGCCTCCTTATCCCGACGGAGCCAACCGGATAAATCTTCCAGGAATGCACATACGATTTCACTGTATGCCTCCATGATCTCCGCACAAGGTTCTTCCGCACCAAGTATCACCGTCCCCTTATTTTCGCTCATAAGTGTCACTGCACCCCCTTACCTCCGCCTGTTTGATCCTCCCGTAAATGCGGAATGTCTTCCCGCACCTTCCACATGGACAGTCATCCTCCCCAATGATCTCCCCCACATCTTCCGACAGGATACTGTGTCCCGGATAGCTTTCCGGCAGCATGGATACCAGCTGGATCAGTCCCTTTTCTCCCTTCTGACACAGAGAAAAATCCTTTGGATTTCTAATAAAAATGTCTGAAAAATTAGAAGCGTGCAGCCTTCCGCACTCACATTCCATAAATATCGAGCCTGTCTGCTCCACCATACCATAATAATTATAGATATGCTCGATCTTACATACCCGATTCAGTTCCTTTTTATATGTATCATTATCAACCGCCTGTGCCTCTAGTTTTTTAAATCCACCACCGTGCAGGAGAATTCCTTTTGATAAATCTAAAAACAGCTTCCCATCTGACAAGGGCTTATAAAAATGTTCCCAAATCATAAACGTAAATCCAAAAAGGAAGATTGTTTCCTCTCTGTGTTTATCCAAAAATGCTTTTACCACATCTAAGTCCAATTTCATATCTTCATCCAGTGCGTAGGTCACATCATAACCCAGCATGGAGAATCCCAAGATACCCGCACCCCTTGCGGAAAACAGCCTGCGGTTTTTTACCACATTTTTACTGTCAATAATCAACATTGGCAGCCTTTTCTTGCCCAAAAATTCTGATGTGATCTTCACCAATGCTTTAGTTTGATTGGAAGCTGTAGTACGATCCAGATAAATTTTAGAAACCTGCTGCCCGCTGGTGCCTGAGGAAGTCATCGTTTTTACCACTTCTTCATCCGGTACGCTTTGCAGCTTGCTTTCCTTAAAAAGGCGTACAGGAAGAAAAGGGTAATCCCATACCTCATGGATTTCCCGGAATGGAAAATGCAGATTATCCAACAGCCGGCCATATGCCTCGCAGCCTTCCGCATGTTTGATGGTAAGCGCCTGCATTCGTTTCTTAAAAAATTGTGTCTTTTCCATATGATCCATGGAAAAGGGAGGTCGTTCCCAAAGTTCTTCCAGCATTATATCTCCACACCATATTTTTTTAGAATTTCTTTTCCTTTTTCGTAGGAACTGAAATCTATAATGTCATCTGTTTCCATCATAATATCGAATACTTCTTCAAGTTCTGCAACCAATCCCATATGGCCTACTGAATCCCAGTTTACGATACTTTGATATGTCAGTTCTTCGTTTACCTTATCTTCGGCAATACCTAATGCGTCTACAAATGCTTTTTTATATTTTTCCAAATTAGTCATGCTTTTTCTCCTTATCACAAATTCTTATATCTATTTAGTATTTTAACTTTCATTAACTTTACTGTCAATCCATAGTGTTCTATTAAACAGCTGTAAATCCCTATTTCACGAACGAGTTGCTGTCATCTTATTTGGCAATGTGCGCTTTGCCTTTCTTGTCCTGCCTAATGAGATCTTATCTATAATTATCAATCCATTTCTCCGTTCCTTAATATTGTAATTCAACAGCAATCGTGGTATCATATGTTTCATGGAAGGAAGCTTCCAAAAACATAATCGGAAAGGAGTTTAGACTATGCAAAAATATTTCTGTAATCCTTGTGGTTATACATATGACCCGGAAAAAGGTGATCCTGAACATGGCATCGCACCGGGAACTGCATTTGAAGACCTTCCGGACGATTGGGTATGTCCGGTCTGCGGAATCGATAAGAGTATGTTCCAGCGTTGCGACGAGAACCATAATTAAGTATTTAATAAGGCCGATAGGGAGTGTAGATGATCGGCATAAAAAAGGCGGCATCCGTTTTATACGGATGCCGCCTTTTTTTATTCATTTATCCTCAATTCTGATACGGTTATTTATCGTTCATATCAAAAATGTTTTAATGTACAGAATAAACAAACGTCCTTAAATTTTTGTGATAACTGCTGTTGCCAGACCGAATTCAACCGCTTCTTCTGCCCGAAAATAACTGTCAATCTTTGTTTTTTCGTATACCTCTTCTTTTGCTCTTCCGGTCCGCTCAGCAATGATCTCACATAAAATTTCCCTCACGTTCATCAGGTCATCCACTTCCTTCTGAATCTCAAGCGGTTTCATGCCCCCTATATCACGACTTCCAAATGCCGGATCATGCACCATGATCTTTGTATGCGGAAGCATTTCCCTTTTATCACCGGCTAAAAACAGGATAGAACCCATGCTTGCTGCCATTCCGGTACATACTGTTTTTACCGGTGCCTTCATCATGCGGATGCAGTCATATACTGCCAGACCGCTTGTAACCTCGCCACCCGGACTATTGATATACAGTGTAATCTCTTCCTTTGGATTCGTCTGATTCAGATAAATAAGCTGTTTTATCAGTTCATTTGAAACATCCGCATCAATCATACTTGTAAGAAATATTTTTCTCTCACAAAAAAAGCTGTCTTCTAATGTAAATAACTGATAACCTTTTGCTGTTTCATTGATCAATCTTGGTGTTTTATAATTCATAATACATCATTACTCCTTTCTATAATACTTTGCTCTGGTATATAACCGGCATCCATAACAAATCCTACAAACGGCAGAATCAAAATAGCAAAGAGTATAGACTCTTCTAAACTCTGCATCTCATAAAACATTAAATTCAATTCTTCTTCTACCCGCTCTGAACAACGTTGTATTGTTCTTCCTATCACTTCATTCCCTGTGTCCTTATCCGGAATCCTATCGATTATATCCGGTATGTCACTATATTTTTTTCTCATGTATTCAAATAGCTGTCCTGTAGTCATTTCCAGATATTTATCCTGTATTTTCCATATACTGATCGTATCTGCATGATGAAGATTTTGCCACTTGCTTAAACTTTGTATTTTTTTCTTCATACTCATCCTCTCCTTAATAATACATATGATAAAAATTATCGACTGCTATGTCCGAAAGCCATAACAGGGCATCCAGTGCAAGATCAAACTTTTCCCGATCGCCTGATGTATAATACTGATACACCACTAATACCAAATCTTTATATGTATGAGTATCTATCCATTCCTCAGGAAGCTTCAAATTATTTATGATCCGTTTAATCGTATTGCACTGTTCAGACTGTCCGAATCCCCTGTTTACAAAATAATAGAGCGTTGCATCTGCAATGCCCTCCAACATTTTTTCTATGTATCTCTCACGGCTTATAATGCCGTTCCTAGCATTTTCTATTAACTGATCCAGTGGTATTTTCTTATCTGTCATAATCGTTCTCCTTTCCAAACGGATTAATTTTTTCTACCTTCCGGGGTGCTTCACCTCTGGTAAATAAGTAGGCATCTGAAAGTCCCATATTCAGGATTTTTTCTATCGGCTGATTTGCCTTAATGCTGATATAATCCGCAGTGTTTACATCCTGACCGCCAAGATATAGCAGATGGTCACAGCCATTTATTATGGTCTTTGCCTGTGCAGGTGTGTACATGGTTTCAAGCTGACTCAAACTTTGCAAAATCAGACTGACCGATAATTCTCTGGAACGAATAACGGATATGATTTTGTCAAAATCAGGTATGTAAACATTGTTTGCAAAATCATCTAAGATCATCCTTACCGGCATCTTAAGCCTTCCATCCGGATTGGCATCTGCTTCCCTGCATAGCTGCTGAATTGCCTGCGTATAGAAAACATTGATCAGACTATCAAATGCCCTGTCTGTATCACTGACATTGACAAACAGTATCATTTTCTTTCTCCCCAAATCCCTTATATGAAATCTGCTTTTTGCATTAAACATATGTTTAATCTCGTGGAAATCATACATC
The DNA here is from genome assembly GCA_947589055.1 of uncultured Lachnospiraceae bacterium. Taxonomy (GTDB): domain Bacteria; phylum Bacillota; class Clostridia; order Lachnospirales; family Lachnospiraceae; genus CAG-632. The sequence goes on from CANPZL010000044.1 coordinate 20,440, forward strand.
TCCAGTGCATTTGCAAGAAACTGTGATATACTGCCCCATGTCCTTTCCGAGCTAAATACATTGCTGTATGATTTATATTTTTTCACTGCAAAGCTGTCAGGACATTCCGCTTCAAATTCATCAAAAATTCTTCTTCCGTCCTTGCTTCCAAGAAGTCTGAACAGTTCTGCCACACTGGTCATATTCTGTTCCTTTTTCGGTAGTGCCTCCACTACAAATGCAATGAGACTGGTCAATACCATTCTCGCAGATTCCTCCCAGAATGCATCCTCTGTATTTCGTGTTGGAAGCATTGCTTTTGATATTGTCAGAACATCCTGTTCCCTGCATCTTCCCGTTTTCTCATCTCTTTCTATATAATCCAGCGGATTATAAGCGCATGATTTTTCCGGCTGCACAAAGTCCAACACATATACCTCGTAACCAGCCGCTTTCAGTTTTCGGTTCAGCTTCCTATAAAGCAGGCCTTTTGTATCTGCTACAATCATGCTCTCATTACACTGCTCAATATTCGGTATCACATAACCTGTCGTCTTTCCACAACCGGAAGCCCCAACAATCAAATCATTATTATTGATTTTTGTTTTCCATGTGTCGTTCACCACTTTGACCTGTTCTGCCAAGATTCTGTAATTTAATTCTTTTTCGATCATATTGTTTCCTCCTTACATTCTAATAGATATTGTGAAGTTAATATGTTACGATCGGATCAAAATCATCCGATTTTTTTGTATGTATAGACACATGTGTGTATTTATAACACAGCACTATATACTATACATTCTAGGTTTTTTTCTGCAATGCGAAGCATTGCAGCCTATCATAGGCTGTTTTGATAATTTCATTATCACAGTCTAGCAGGATGCAAGGGCTTCGCCCTTGCGGGCACCCGAAGCGCAGCGAGGGCAAGGTAGCGGCGAAGCCGCTTACCGCAGTAAGAGCTTTCGGAGCGGCAGCGGAGAAAGTGCGAGGCTCCGACAGGAGCCGAAGCAGGGCTCTCGGCTATGCCGAGCACAC
>CANPZL010000045.1 GCA_947589055.1 uncultured Lachnospiraceae bacterium
GCCTTTGTTGTACGGGAAGGGAAGCTGGAGTATCAGTATCCGGAATTCCGTACTGCCCGCTCACAGGACTTGGAACCGATCTACCATGATTGCGGGCAGTTCTACGTTATGAAAACAGACAGCTTTCTAAGCGGCACGCAGTATGAAAATATGATACCGTATGTGATTCCGGAAACGGAGGTTCAGGATATAGATACGGAGGAAGACTGGCTGCTTGCGGAGATGAAGTATCGGCGTATGCAGGAAAAAAGCAATAGCTGAAGACAGGAAGCAGCAGGAAAGGCGTCCTGTAGTGAACGGAATATAGCAGAGTAAAAAAAGCAGGAAAGGGTAAACTAATTAAAAACTTTTTCAGAGGTTTGCTTATGCTTTATGAATTTGACCGGGAGCTTCAGGAACTGCCGATGGAGCAGCTTCAGGAAAATCGACTGACAGCAGGGTATGTGACGGTAGAGGAACTAGAGGATCTTTATGAGCGCATCGGAATGCAGCGGGAGGACATGGAACAATGCAGGAAGGAGTCCGTCAACTACCGCAGCAACGTGACTGTTCATGAGGATTCCTATTTTGGTATTATCAATCGGGTGGAGTGCAATGATATTTATGGTACTCGTGACAGGATCGGATTCCTGATAAAAGGAAAGCTGTTTCTGATTATTGATATTCGGGATATTGATAATTCTACGAAAGAAAGTTTTTTGTATGCGGTTCACAGGCTAAAGTCGGAACAGCTTTCACTGGAAAAGCTGATCTATGGATTTTTTGAACGCCTGCTTGCGGAGGATAATAAAGAGCTGGACCATAAGGAGGCCGCCATTGAGGAGCTGGAGGAGGACATTCATAAGGGGACGATCGAACGGGAGTATATCTCGGATATTTTGGCATTAAAAAAAGAAGTCTCTATTCTTAGAAACTATTATGAACAGTTGCTTTATATCAATGAAACATTGGCAGAAAATGAAAACAGGCTTTTTACAGCGGAGGAGCTGAAAAATTTTAAAATGCTGACTGTAAAGCTGGAACGGTTAAGCAGTCACTGCCTGATGCTAAAGGAAAATCTGGTGCAGGTGCGGGAGGCATATTCGGCCTCTCTGGATTACAGCCTGAATGCCGTTATGAAGCTGTTTACCGTAGTAACAACAATCTTTCAGCCCTTGACGCTGATTGCCGGCTGGTATGGAATGAATTTTGCCTATATGCCGGAGTTGACATGGCGATACGGATATGTGGGTGTGATTCTGTTAAGTCTGGTTGTGATTTTATTTTGCCTGTGGCTGTTTAAGAAAAAACGTCTGTTATAAAAGCACTCTATTTGGCAGCAGCCGCTTGAAAATCCGTCTCCTCAAAAGTAATCAAAACATCATCTGCGATTCCGTCTCCCAAAGTAACGATACGAGATGCCTGATGGGCAACCGCCGTTTCCATAAAGTTCCGTACTTGTCTTGCATTGGCAAATGATTCTAAATGCTGGCTTACCTGCTTGCGGAAATATTCCAGAGCAAACCGGCTGGCCGCCTCTGTCATTTTATATTCCTGCTTCTCGCACATGGATTTTAAGATCTCTAATAATTCCTCCGGAGTATAGTCTGCAAAAAAGATATATTTGTTAAAGCGGGAGCGAAGGCCGGGATTGGAATTTAAAAATTCTTCCATCAGATCCGGATAGCCGGCAACAATGACGATCAAATCCTCCCGGTGGTCTTCCATTGCTTTTAACAGAGTGTCTATCGCTTCCTGTCCGAAATCATTTTCCCCCTTATTGGCACTTAAGGTATAGGCTTCATCAATGAACAGGACACCGCCGAGTGCCTCCTCGATGACCTGTGCAGTTTTCGTAGCAGTCTGTCCAATATAGCCAACGACCAGTTTAGAACGGTCTACTTCAACTAAGTGGCCGGAGGGCAGAACGCCAAGTCCCTTATAGATACGGGCAAGCAGCCTTGCGACTGTTGTTTTGCCGGTTCCCGGATTTCCGGAAAAAACCATATGAAGGGAAATGCTGGGCGATTTCATGCCACGGGCCTCCCGTAATTTCTGTACCTGAATGATATTTACCAGATTTTGAATGTCCTGCTTTACCGAGTCCAGTCCGGTCAGGGAATTTAATTCTTCCAGCAGAACGTCAACCGTTTTCTCCGGTTCGGCGTCAGGAGCTAAGGCCGCCGGATTTTGTTTGGATTTGTTACCGCCTGCTATATTGCCGGTTTGGATTTGGGAGGGCGGATTCTCTTTGTTTTCCAGACTGACTGCATGATAGGAGCCGGTAAAGCCCAGAGATTTTAGGTATTGATTCAGCATGGCGATATAGCTTGTCAAGTGTCCGATCTCAATCGGTGAACTGACATTGTTACTGGCGATAAAAGCTTCCCCTAACAGTTGATAGGTTTGGATAAGCATTCTTGCGGATGCCTCGTTGCCAACCGTCATGGTTCTTACGTCCTGTTGGACGAAAAAGCTTAAAGAACGGGGCGGCTTCGTAATAAAATCAGCGGACGAGGTACGTTGATATTTGAAGCTGTTTAAGCGGGCAACTGTAAAATCAAATCCGAGGTATTCTTTTATAAAGGAAAGTTCCGCACGTAAATCTGCACCGTCCGAAAAGCAGAGATAGGATAGAAACTGTAAAAAATCAAACTGCACCATTTCCCGTAATTTCATATTGGTTCCGGAATAGATGCCGGCGGCTTCGATCCGGTCCGCAGTCTTATAACAGGATTGCAGTGCGTTGGTAAGTGGATTATTCATCGGAAACTCCTTTCATCTATAAGACCTATACTATGTCACCAACCGGAGGTTGCTGACCTGCGCACACATCAGTGTGCTACCTTGTTATACTATGTCACCAACCGAAGGTTGCTGACCTGCGCACACATCAGTGTGCTTCTATTATACCATCTCGGCTGACGCCTTAATGGGGTTACTCGTCAAGCGCCTCCTGACGCAAGCGTCATCGGTGCTTTCCTCGTTATTATACCATGTTTATTTACAGTGGCACAAGCAGTCTGATATGGAAAACGGTTGACAGAAAATAGGGTTTTTTGTATTATCGTAACTGTAATATGGCTTGCAGGCAAAAGAGCTTTGCAGTGAAAGACAGCTCCTGCGGGAGCTTTTGTTTTTGAATAGCGTACATAAGGAAGGACATTGATTTAATTTACACAAAGGAGTCAGTATGGATTACAAGAGTAACGATAAATCAGGCGGAACCGGAACCAAGCCGGTGAATAAGAAAAATGTCCCGTGGGGAAGGGCATGGATTGAACTTGACGGAGCGGCTCTCCGGTATAATGTTTCAGTATTGGAAGCTTTGCTGCCGGATACCTGTGAGCTGATGCCGGCAGTGAAGGCGGAAGCGTATGGACATGGCGCCGTATTGATCTCTAAGGAATTGAATCAGCTCGGTATCTACTCCTTTTGCGTGGCTACGGTGGCAGAAGGCGTGGAACTGCGGCGAAACAAGATTAAAGGAGAAATACTGATACTGGGATATACGTATCCGGAGGATTTTTATCTGCTGCATCAATATCAGTTGATCCAGACCGTTATGGATTACGAGTATGCCCAAACGCTGAATGACTATGGAAAAAAGCTGAAGGTACATATTGCGGTGGATACCGGTATGCACCGCATCGGGGAACGCTGTGAAAACATTGATGAAATTCTGGATATGTTTGAAATGGAGAATCTGATTATCGAAGGAATGTTTACCCATTTATCAGCAGATGATGTGATGGAGCCAAGGGATATAGAATTTACCCGGTCACAGATACGGAACTTCTATAAAGTGGTGGACAAGCTGGAGGCGGAAGGGTATCCCCGTCCAAGACTGCATTTGCAGTCCAGTTATGGTATGTTGAATTATCCGGAGGTGGCGGAAAGCTACGCCAGAGTGGGAATCGCCTTGTATGGAGTATTAAGCACGCAGAAGGATACGGAAAACTGTAAGCTCCCTCTGAAACCGGTGTTATCTTTGAAGACCAGAGTAACCACGGTGAGAACCGTATATCCCGGCGAGGCAGTGGGATACGGCATGCAGTATCAGGTAGAGGAAGAAAAAAGGATCGCTTCTCTTGCCATTGGGTATGCAGATGGGCTGCCCCGCAGTCTTTCAAACGGGGCAGGCGAGGTATTGATTTGCGGTTGCCGGGCGCCGATTATCGGACGGGTATGTATGGATCAAACCATAGTAGATGTGACTCAGATACCGGAAGTGACAGCAGGGGATATTGCTGTGTTGATCGGTACATCCGGTGAAGAGGAGATTTCCGCAGCCGATGTGGCAGAGCAGGCGGGAACCATTACAAATGAAATCTTAAGCCGAATGGGAAGCCGGTTGGAACGAATATGGATCTAGGAAAAGGAGAAGATTATGCGGCGTAAGGACAGAGAAGTTACAGACCGGAAAACGATCCTCGAAATAATAAATAAATGTGAGATTATTCGGATTGGTCTTTCGGACGGTCAATTCCCTTATATTGTCCCTTTAAATTTTGCTTATGCGCAAAAGGGCGATCAGATAGAATTTTATATTCATGGTGCAATGGCAGGAAGAAAATATGAACTCATGAACAAAGAAAGAAACTGTTCTTTTGAAATGGACGTTCCTCTGCGGGTAGAATGTATTCCTGAGAAGAAAAGTATTACTATGCGGTATGAATGCGTGATGGGAACTGCACGCATTGATTTTTTGGAAGGAGAAGAAAAGCGCAGGGCGCTGGCCCATATAATAGAACGCTATGAGATCAATAGGGATTTTGAATATGATAAAAATATGGAAAACCGGACGGCCGTTGTTCGATTGACTGTGCTTGAACTGACTGCGAAGGTAAATCCTGTATAGTATTAGGCTTCTTTTAGCTTTTGTAATAAATCTTCAATTTTGATCGGTTTTGCCACAAAAGCATTCATTCCACATTCCATTGCCTTGTCGTAGTCCTCTTTAAAGGAATTGGCGGTGCAGGCAAAGATTTTTACGGTAGCGGCATCCTTCCGCTGCAAAGCACGAATGGCTTTTGTTGCCTCAAACCCATCCATTTCAGGCATTAAAATATCCATAAGAATCACATCGTATTCGCCCGGTGCGGAGATGGCAAAGGTCTTAAGCGCTTCTTTTCCGTTTAGAACGTGGACGGCGTCAAAACCGGCATCTTGCAAAATCTCAGTTAATATCTGACCGTTTAATTCATTGTCTTCTGCAATCAATATGCGGAGCTTTTTAGAAGGTTCGAGAGAAGGATTTTGAGGCTCCGGCGCCTCTTTAGAACCATGCTCATCTAAAGAGATTGGGCTGGAAACGAATCGGAATGTAAATTTGCTTCCCTTGCCCAGCTTACTTTCTACATCAAGGCTGCCGCCCATTCGTTTCGCTAAGGTAGCACAGATTGACATACCGAGACCGGTTCCCTCGTTCCCATGAGAAACTGTACTTCGCTCCTGTGTGAAGGGATCGAAGATCTTCTTTTGGAATTCTTCACTCATTCCTCTTCCGGTGTCCGTGATTATGACCGTGGTTTCGATGTTATTTTCGTCCTGTTTTGTCTGGCGTGCCGTTACAGATATGATTCCGCCGGAATTCGTATATTTCCGGGCGTTATCAATTAGATTGATCAGGATCTGTTGGATGCGGACTTCATCCCCTAAGATTCCGGCCCAAGGAAGCTCTATATCCATCTGAAAATTGATTTTTTTATCCTCCATACCGTTTTTTTCTATGAGCGCAACCGTCTCAAACAAAAGCTGTAAGTCAACGGGGGATTGCTTTAACTCCATGTCGCTTTCCTGTAGCTTGGACATATCCAGGATATTATTTACTAAGGAAAGCAGATATTGAGCCATAGAAGAAGATTGCTGCAGATAGTTTGACAGCTTTTCCTGATTGTCCAGATTCTGGGCCATCAGATAGTTTAAACTAAGCAGACCGTTTAACGGGGTACGGATTTCATGGCTCATGGTGGACAGAAACGATCCCTTTGCCTTAGCATCTGCACGATCGGCGATCGCCTGCATTCGGATATGCATATTCACATAGATCAATATACCGATAAAAGCAAGTGCGATACCTAAAAGAATAAAGGTATAACGGTACTGATATAGCATATCGGTAAAAGTATATTCATACATATTTTCCATGGTTGCATCGATGATATAGCCGGCGACTTCGCTGTCGGAAATTTGGGAAATGGATTTATTGATAATGGAGATAATGATCTCTTTTTCTTTCCAGACCGGGTCGTTTTCTGCTTTTTCCAGCGGAGTGACAGCAGAGAAACATAACTGATCGCTTAATTCCATAACGGGAATTGTTTTTAGGTTATTGTAAATAGGCTTATTTAGCCAATAATCGGCCACATACTGGTTTTGGATCAATAAATCTGCGTCTCCCCGGTTGACTGCGTCGAGGCAGGATTCGATCGAAGGATAATCGACCAGTTCAAAGTTTGGATATTGTCTGGCAAATACTTTTTTTAATGTCTGGGAACCGGTAGAGATGGCAACGGTATAATGGGTGTTTTCCGTAAAATTCAATTCACTTTTTGCAACGATTACTTTTCGACTGGATAAGTAAGGATTACTGATAAGGATTCCATGTGCCGCCTGATTTTCTTGATTATATTCCACACTGGTAACAAGGTCGAAGCCTTCCCCCATAAGATAGTCATAGGTAACGGAGCCTTCCGGCAGCTCTACATAGTTGAATGTTAATCCGCTGATTGCTGAGATTCGGTCGAAAATCTTTCTGGAGATTCCTGCAAGTTCCCCGTCTTCACCGCAGAAGGAAACCGGTTTACGGTCGCTAACGTAACCGACTTTAAGAGATGGACACTGTTCGATAAAGGCTTTTTCCTCTTCCGTGAATAGATTACCGGAACCCGTTTCCGCATATGCGGTTGTTCCAGGTATACTGCTTATAAGGATAATAAATAAGACTGCAAAGGCAGCAGCTTTTCTCAATATGTGCTTCACCGCAATCCATCTCCTTTTCAAGCCTTGAATCTTGTCACCAACCGGAGGTTGCTGACCTGCGCACGCATCAGCGTACTACTTTATTATATCTTGTCACCAACCGAAGGTTGCTGACCTGCGCACGCATCAGCGTGCTACCTTGTTATATCTTGTCACCAACCGGAGGTTGCTGACCTACGCACGCATCAGCGTGCTACTTTATTATATCACATTATCCGGTTTTGTCCATTGACAAAGTAACTGCGCAACAAAAAATAAGCTGCCGCTTTCTTTTTCTAAAGCGGCAGCTTCATGTGAGAGAAAGAATGTAGGTATTCTTACGATGGATTTTATTTTAAGGCACGATCCAGTAAATGAAGAAACGAATTTGCACCGTTCCATGTTATGTATATAAGCAGAAACAGGATTCCGAGAGGTATGATCAAGATACCGATAAATACTGCACTGATACCGAAAACCGTATACATAATAACTTTTTTCATGGTTAGCTTTTTCATAGTCAGTTTTTTCATTTCTTACTTACCACCTGCTTTAACGAGTTAGAAGGGTTTGGACAGAGCCATTTCACCCCTCTCGTTTATAAATTGTCCCTTGCGCCGCTTACGATGTTGTAATAGGCGTTTGAGGTGAGCCGGTAAACAATACTGTAAAATACAGCAAATATAACAATACTGATGCCTGTCGTTAATATAAACAAGTTTACATTTGTCAGATTAAATATGAGCAAGAGCTTTCGAATAATTGGGAAAGCAAATGCAAGGTGTAAAATGGCCAAAAACAGGGGGAGGAAAAAGACTGTCAGCAGCTGTGAATGAATACTCTTACTGATCTCTTGTCTGGTCATTCCTATTTTTTGCATGATTTCAAACCGTGCCTGATCTTCATAGCCTTCCGAAATCTGTTTATAGTAGATAATCAATATCGTGGCAAGAATGAAAACAATACTGAGCAGGATTCCAAGATAAAAGAGTCCGCCATACAAGCTGTAAAAATCATAGCGGCTAAGCTCCCGGCTGTCAAATGTAATCGTTTCATAGCCCCATTGTTCTTTAGTGGAGGCATCGATTACCACATTATATAAGTCATGGAACAATGCAATCTGCTGCTCCTGTTCCATACCGGTGTCAAAGTAATAAATGTATGAAAACATGAGCAGACGGTCGCCGTTATAATCGGCAAGGGAATCCAGTCCTGTTACACCTGCCTTCAGATCCGGTACGATAATGATGAAACTGGAGAGAATATTTACTGCCGACGTACCGGGTATGATAAAATCATCAATCCGTTTTTTGATCTTAAAAGTAGCGCCATGCTGAAAAGAGATCGTATCGTACTCATAAGCTTTACGATTGGTATAAACAAGCGCTTCTCCTTGTGCAAGGGTTTCATTTGCACCGGTTACCGCATTATAATCCGCAAGGGGGACAAAGAAAAATAAACGGGATTCCGGCTCAACAGCCATAAATAAATTCGGATCCGATAAAACCGTATCTTCTTGAAGGATACCTAGAATAGCGGCACACCGGTATGCGTATTCGTTTGTCGGTGTGACATGGCGTGCGGCCAGCTCCTCAGAAATTCCGTTTTTAAGCGTCTTTATCTTATCATTTGACAGATCGGATACCGAAGCCAGATCAAATTCCATGTTGATTTCTCTTGGATAGCGCTCCCGGATACCGTTTTCCGTTCCGAAGTACAGACAGGTCGTACTTGCCAGCATAACCAGAATCATGGTGTTCAGAACGCAGATGGAGGCAAGGCTGGCGCCATTTCGTTTCATACGATACGCCATAGAGGAAACGGATATAAAATGATTCGGTTTATAATAGTAGCGTTTATTCTTTTGTAATGTGCGGCAAAGAAAAACAGAGCCGGCAATCATGATTAGATAGGTTCCGACAATAACCATGATGACCGCAATAAAAAACGTAGAAAGTGCCACAAGAGGATCTTGAATGGTGACTGCCAGATAATAAGCGACAGCCAGGATCAGGATACCGAGGACACCCAGCAGCCAGTTTCCCTTTGGCGACTTCTCGCCTGTGTTTTTGCTGCGGATGAGGGAAATCGCACTGGAAAATCGAACCTGCCAAATGGAATGGATGAGCAGCAAAAGAAAAATGACGCCGAATACCTGCAATGTCCGTTTTACTGCCAGAAGGGAAACCGATAGATCGTAAGTTACGGTGCCATGCATAATATAGATAAGCCCTATCTCGGCTAGCTTGGAAAATATAATTGCACAGATCAGGCCGATACATAAGGAAAACAGTGCGGTGATCAGAGCTTCCCAAAATAAAATACGCCCGATGTTGTGTTTATTCATACCAAGAATATTATAAAGACCGAATTCCTTCTTGCGGTGCTTCGTTAAAAAGGAATTGGTGTAAAACAAAAAGATACAGGCAAAAATTGCAATGATCCAGCTGCCAAGTCCAAAGATCGACTGTAAGGTTTCTCCGCCGGAGATGGAGGTGATCGTACTGCACATGGCTAAATACATAATGATATAAAATATGATTATCATACCGATGCAGGTCAATAGGTATGGAAGATATAAGCGTTTATTTTTTAAAATACTGCTGGCTGCCAGCTTAGGGTAGAATCCGAACTTCATTTTTTCATCCCTCCCGTTGCAAGTAAGGTCAGCGTATCGGAAATCTTCTGATACAACTGTTCATTGGTATCGGTGCCCCGATAGATTTGATGATAGACTTCTCCGTCCTTGATGAACAAAACCCGGTTTGCCATGCTTGCCGCTTTTATGGAGTGTGTTACCATCAGAATGGTCTGCCCCATACTGTTTACTTCGGCAAACAGTCGTAAAAGCTCGTCGGTAGCCTTAGAATCCAATGCTCCGGTCGGCTCGTCTGCAAGGATTAACTTGGGATTTGTAATCATGGCTCTTGCCACAGCCGCCCGCTGTTTTTGTCCGCCGGAAACCTCATAAGGATATTTCTTAAGCAGTCCGGTAATATTTAGCTTTTCGGCAATGGGAACCAGACGTTCTTGGATTTCTTTATGATTCTTTCCGGCAAGTACTAAAGGAAGATAGATATTATCCTCTAAGGTAAAGGTATCCAGAAGATTAAAATCCTGAAAAACAAAGCCCAGATTGTCCCGGCGAAAGGTAGCGACTGCCGATTCCTTGATTTTCAAAAGGTCTTTTCCGTCTAATAGGATCGTGCCGCCGGTAGGCTTATCCAGTGCCGCCAGAATATTGAGCAGAGTTGTTTTTCCGGAACCGGATTCACCCATAATGGCAACGAATTCTCCTTCTTCGACGGTAAAGCTTACATTTTTCAGTGCCTCTACCTGATTGCCCCCTAAGCGGGTGGTATAAGTCTTTTTTACGCCATAGACACTTAAAATATTGTTCATGGTAATGTTCCTCCAATCGAATTACTGTCCGTATTGTAGCAAAAACGGGAAATGTGCCGCCATCGAATCGACTTACATTTCCCGTTTAGAATATTACATTTTTGTAAGGCGTTACTCCGGTTTCAAGGGGTATTGTTCCAAATGGATCCTGACGGTAGTTCCTTTGTCAAGCTGGGAAGTGATGTTGATTTCCGCACTCAGGCGATCTAAGATCTGGCGGCATAGATATAAGCCGATTCCACTGGCACGTTTATCCGTTCTTCCATTATACCCGGTATATCCTTTTTCAAATACACGAGGCAGGTCGCTGGGGGCGATGCCGATTCCGGTATCTGCAATGCAGAGAGTTTTTTCCGGCTCCAGATAGATTTTTATGCTTCCTGTACGGGTATATTTCAAGGCATTGGACAGAATCTGCTCGATACATAGGGACAGCCATTTTTCATCGGTAATGACGGTTACGTTAGTCGGAGAATAATCGAGGTGGATCTTTCGGTCGATGAATTCAGAAGCGAATTTGGCAATGGCCGATTTTATAATGTCATCAAGGGGTTGTTCTTTAAATAAATAGTCGCCGGATTCGGAACCGAGACGCAGGAATGCCAGTACCATTTCTACGTACTGTTCGATCTGAAACAAGTCCGAGGTCAATTTTCTGGAAAGGGGTGTATCCTCCTGTTCGAGTGCAAGACGCATGGAAGTGATTGGGGTTTTGATCTGATGCACCCAGATGGTATAATACTCTACCGTTTCCTGAAAATTTGCCGAAGCTTGGGTTTCAACATCTGCAAGCTCCTGACAAATCCCGTGGATGATCGCCTGATAGTCGGCGCTCTCTATGCTGGTTGCCGCCGGCATGGAAGAAATCACGGAAGCAGCCTGGCCATAGATACTCATAAGCTGCTGGTGTATATGTCTTATCTTGAAAAAATCGATCAGAAAAAATATTGTGCCGAAAAATGTGCAAAGCAAAATCGGATACCCGATAGCGGCAATCGGTAATTGATACAGCCAAAGGCATAGAGAATAAATGGCACAAAGCAGAAAAAATACAAGAATATCTTTTTGACGTTGTTTGATATATGCGGTAAATAACTGCATGATGAATCCTCCAAAGGTTATTCGATCAGGTAGCCGCTCCCGACCTTCGTTGTGATGAAATTCTCAAGTCCCGCTGCACTTAATTTTTTCCGGAGCCGGTTAATATTGACAGTTAATGTGTTCTCGTCTACAAATTGCTGGGTCTTCCACAGGCGTTCCATCAGACGTTCCCGGCTTACGATCTTTCCCTTATTTTCCATGAGACAAAGTAAGATACGGTATTCGTTTTTAGAAAGAGGAATCTGCTCTCCATTATACAAAAGGGTATCGTCGCCGGTATTTAAGAAGGCGCCGCGATGTTCTAAGACCGGAATGCTTGCTGAGAAATCATAGGTTCTTCGAAGCAGCGCTTGTATCTTAGCGATCAAAACAGTTCCGTCAAAGGGTTTGGCGATGAAATCGTCCGCTCCCAAATTCATCGCCATCACGATATTCATGTTATCGGAGGCGGAAGAAATGAAAATAATCGGCACGTTTGTTATTTTTCGGAGTTCGCTGCACCAGTGATACCCGTTAAAAAAGGGCAGGCTGATGTCCAGAAGTATGATGTGGGGCTGGTATTCCATAAAATCCGTCAATACATTTCGGAAATTCTCTACGATATGAGCGCTTATATCCCATTTTTTTGTCTGTTCTTTGATGGCTTCTGCGATTTTTAAGTCATCTTCCACAATCAGTATCCGGTACATAGGGCCTCCTTTTGTTTGAGAATCTTTATGGATTACGCAGTAGCATAGCATTAAAATTATGAAAAATCAATCTTCATAAATTTTAAGAGCGATTGAATTTGTCAAGGGCAACCTCTTTCCTTGAAAAGACCGGCAGCCTGTGATAAAATAAGTATACTTATTTTACCGAAAAACTGGGAGGAAGGATATGAGGCTTCGACCTTGCATCGATATTCACAACGGAAATGTCAAGCAGATTGTAGGCGGCAGTCTGAAAGATCAGGATAATTTTGCAAAAGAAAATTTTGTATCGGAACGGGATGCGGGATTTTATGCACAGCTTTACCGGGATAAAGATTTGTACGGGGGGCATATTATCTTATTGAATCCGGAAGGCTCGGAATTTTACGAAGCAGATGTAGCGCAGGCAAGGCAGGCGCTGGCAAAGTTTCCGGGCGGCTTGCAGATCGGCGGCGGCATGAACAGTGAGAATGCAAAGGCTTTTTTAGACATGGGAGCGTCGCATATCATCGTAACCTCGTATGTATTCCGGAACGGTCAGATTCATTATGACCGCCTGCGGGAAATGGTAAGGCAGATTGGAAAGGAACATCTGGTGCTGGATCTGTCCTGCCGGAAATGGGACGGAGCCTATTACGTTGTAACGGACCGCTGGCAGACCTTTACGGAAGAAGTAGTGAATGAAGAATTGTTAAACGGCTTATCCGGGTTCTGTGACGAATTCCTGATTCATGGAGTTGATGCAGAAGGAGCAAGACAGGGAATGGAGCTTCCCTTAGTCCGGCTGCTGGGAGACTTTGACGGTATTCCTGTCACCTATGCAGGCGGGGTCAGCTCCTTTGAGGACTTGGAGCTGGTAAGAGACTTAGGAAAGAACCGGCTGGATGTCACTATCGGGAGTGCGTTGGATCTGTTCGGAGGCACTTTGCATCTGGATCAGGTTCTGGAATTTATGGAGAGATCATCCGGAGACGTCTGAAATATCGAAAACAGGCGGGATAACAGGAAAACAGGAGGAAGGGAATATGAGAAAGGGGAAACGGATACTGGCAGTCATGCTGGCGGCAGTCATGGGTCTGTCACTGGTTAGCTGTAAAGGAAAGAACGAGGGAACGGAGACGGAAGCGGACGAGCCGGTTTCTACGGAAGAAACAACCGAGGCGGCTGAGGATACCGCTCATATGAATCTGATACAGAATGGAGATTTCAGCAATGAACTGAGCCATTGGTCCATATATACCACCGGTGCATCTGCCAACCAGTTAGTGAACGCACAGGGGGAAATGGAGATCCGGGTGATAACGCCGGGAACGCAGGAGCATTCCGTCCAGCCATATTATGACGGATTTTCTCTGGAAACCGGGTGCGTATATGATTTTTCCTTTGACGTACATTCTACGGTGGAACGGACAATGGAATGGCGGCTTCAGATGAATGGCGGAGATTATCATGCGTATGTTAGTGACCGGATCACGGTAAATGAAGAGGTACAGCATGTGACCTGCACCTTTACGATGGAGGAAGGTTCGGATCCGGCGCCCCGGCTGTGTATCAACATGGGTATGCTGGAGGGCTGTCCGGAAGATTTAGGAGAACATACCGTATTCTTTGATAATTTTGAGCTATATTTAAGGGACAGCTCCGGGTTGGTGACAACGCAGGAAACGGTGGAGACGAAGAACATCAATGTCAATCAGGTAGGGTATCTGCCCGGTGCGAAAAAGCAGGCGGTGGTCCGAGCGGAAGAAGGAACGGAGATTGCCGGCAGCTTTGACGTGGTAAATGTGGATACAAAGGAGACCGTTTACACGGGTACGCTGGAGGAGGCAAAGAAAAATGCGGCGTCCGAGGAATCGACTGCAATCGCAGATTTTTCCGAAGTGACACAAGCCGGAACCTATCAGATCGTAACAGATGCTTATGGAGACTCGTTCCCGTTTCGGATCGGCGACGACGTATATGCTGACCTTTCAGATAGTGCAATGCGGATGTTTTATCTGCAACGGTGCGGCATGGAGATCGTAGACGAAGGGGAGATGCAGGAAACAGAAAACAGCTTTGGACATACAGCCTGCCATACAGGCTCGGCAATCGTGGTAAACAGCCCTATGAGTAATACGGTAGAAGTAAAAGGAGGCTGGCATGATGCCGGAGATTATGGAAGATATACCGTGGCAGGTGCGAAGGCGGCAGCAGATCTGATGCTGGCATATGAAACCTATGGAAATGCGTTTGGCGATGATACGGGGATACCGGAAAGCGGAAACGGAATACCGGATATTTTAGATGAGGTTAAGTATGAATTGGATTGGATGCTGATGATGCAGGATAGCAGCGGCGGCGTCTATCATAAGATTACCTGTGAGAATTTTCCGGAAACTGTAATGCCTCAGGAGGAGACGGAACAGCTGCTCTTATCGCCGATTTCCACGACAGCTACCGGTGATTTCGCTGCGGTCATGGCGATGGCGGCCCGGATCTATAAAGAGATAGATGCTGATTACAGCCAGACTTGTCTGTCAGCGGCAAAGAAGGCGTTTGATTATCTGAATGGAGTGGAAAACGACGGTCTGGGATTTAAGAATCCCGGCTCTATTGTAACCGGTGAATATGGAGACGGTAAGGATATGGACGAACGGTACTGGGCAGCGGCGGAATTATACCGCACCACAGGCGAGGAGACATATTTGACAAAGTTAAAGGAATTCCCGCTTGCCAGTCTGAATACCGGTCTGGGCTGGCAGAGCGTCGGCGCATATGGTATCTATGCGTATCTAAGCAGCGGCGACAAAACGGATGCGTATTATCAGAATGTGGAGGAGCGGTTTGAAGATGCGGTGGAGGCTGTCATGGATAAAGTAGAAGAAGATGCATATAGCGTATCCCTTGGTGTAAATGATTATGTATGGGGCAGCAATATGCAGGTGGCAAATAATGCCATGCTTCTCTTAATGGCGGATCAGCTTGAGCCGGATGAAGATTATATGGAGGCAGCGGCTGCACAGCTTGATTATCTGCTTGGCACGAATACAAACTCCTACTGCTTCGTTACCGGCTATGGTACGCTTTCGCCGGAGAATCCCCATCATCGTCCGTCACAGGTGATGGAAGAAGCGATGGCAGGCATGCTGGTAGGTGGCCCGAATGCCAATCTGGAGGATCCCTATGCTAAGGCTACGATGACTGAGAATCCAAATGCGGCCTGTTATGCGGATAATGTGCAGAGTTATTCCTGCAACGAGATCGCCATTTACTGGAATTCACCGCTGGTATATCTGTTGGCAGGAATAGAAGAAGAGTAGAAAAAAAGCAGGGAGTATGGGCAGAGGCATGGAAGGACATAAGGCCAGCAAGAAGGCTGATTTTTGGGATCGGTATTATATATATATTTTATCAATGGGTATTCCGGCTGTGATTATGCTGGGAGTCTGGATTGGGGCGAAGATCGGCCCCGGCGGATATTCATTGATTATCGTAGACGGACTGCATCAGTATATGCCCTTTTTTTCCGATTACTATGATAAGCTGACTACAGGCGGAAGCTTGTTTTACTCGTTTCAGGAAGGGTTGGGAACGAATTTTCTTTCCCTATGGTCTTATTATCTGGCAAGTCCGCTCAACCTGTTGATCCTTTTATTTCCTAAAAAGGATTTAAATACAGCGGTCAGCCTGATCGTTACCTTGAAGATCATATTCGGGGCATGGAGCTTTGCATATGCGGCACTGCACCGGAGCAGGGTGAAATATAAGCATCCCGGCGTGATTCCGTTAGCGGTGGCATATTCCATGTCCAACTTAGTAATCGGATATTACTGGAACGTTATGTGGATGGACGCCATTATGGTGTTTCCGCTGATTATTCTCGGTTTTGATTATCTGGTAGAAAAAAAGGACGCCAGACTGTATGTGATAAGCCTGTTCTATGCGTTGTTTTGTAATTATTATATTGGATTTATGATCTGTATCTTTCTGGTGCTGTGGGCGGTGCTGTATCATTACAAGGATCTGCGGGAGCTGGGCAGAACTGCGTGGCTGTTTGCGGTAAGCTCTCTCATCGCAGGAGGCTTGGCAGGCGTGGTTTTGCTTCCGGCATATTTAGGCATCATGCAGACTGCTTCGGCAAACCAGACGTTTCCGGGCTGGGAGACCTATGGTTCCTGGTGGAATATCTTTCAGGCTCAACTGCTGGGAAATGAACCGATCAACAATCAGACCGATGACGGTGGGGTAAATCTTTACTGCGGTATATTTGCCCTGTTTCTGATGTTTATTTATTTGGTCAGTCGTCAGTTTTCCGTCTGGGACAAGATAAGGTATTTCTTTCTTTTGATCCTGATGGTTGTCAGCTTTAATACAGAGATATTAAATTATATATGGCATGGTTTCCATAACCAGTATGGGATACCCAACCGTTTTGCATTTCTTTATATTTTTGTACTTCTATGGATGGCATATGAGGTGCTGCTGCGATACCGGAGGATTCATATTGCGGAACAGGCATTTGCGGCCGGCGGTGTGCTGTTGATATGTGTTTTTAGCTATACACAGGCGGATACCCGCTTAAAGACGGTTTGCTATATTCTCTCCGGTTTTCTTGCGATTTTGTATATGCTGCTTTCGTTTTTCTATACTTTGAATGAAAACAAAGGCAAGATATGGCGTGCGGTGCTGGCAGGCGTTATGGCGGCTGAGATAACCGGCGGAGCTATTTTCGGCTGGGCGTCCGGCGGCAGGATTGACGTCAATTATTATTTTCAGGATACGGAAGCAGTGGAAAAGATCGTGGATCAGCTTTATGCAGAGGATTCCGGTTTTTATCGTATGGAAATTGGAAATACAAGAATGCTGGACGAACCGACCTGGCATAATCTCCGGTGTGTCACGCTTTTTGGTTCTACCGCTCTTGGAAATGTGGTTACTGCTATGGGGCGGTTGGGCTTTTATACCGGCGCCAATGAATATCTATACTGTGGGGCGACCCCGTTTACCAATGCGCTTACCGGAGTTAAATATGTACTGTACCGGCAGGGGGACTTTAATAATAATACATTGGAATATAAAGCTACAGTGGATGGCGTCTCCGTTTATGAAAATCCGGAATCTCTCCCGGTAGGTTTTTGCGTCAGGGAAGCGGTCACGGATATGGAGATGTATGCTACCTATTTTAACGTACAGAATACATTTGCCCAGACAGCAACCGGTGTGGATTCCCCCTTATTTACAATGGTTGATCTTGCATTATCGGCAACCGGTACCGGATGTGCCGCTTCCGTAGAGAAAAACAGGATTTCGTATACGGTAAGCGGAACGGATAAGCCTACGGTACAGATGGGCTTTACGGTAGAGGAAAATATGGATCTGTATCTGGATATATCCGGAGGAAATGTAAGACAGATAAAGGTGTTTATGGACGGTCAGCAGATTGCCGACGACAGGTATCAGAACCAGGCATTTCGTCTGGGTTATGTTACGAAAGGACAGGAGATCAAGCTGGAATTTACCTTTAATGATAATGGAACCGACAGCGGTGAGATTACGATTCATGCAGCGCAGTTTCATGATGACGCATGGAAATTGGTGTATGAAAAACTTCGGGAACGACCCTTTCAGGTAGAGGAATACCGGGACGGATATTTTCGTGGAACGGTCGAGGCAGGGGAGGAGCAGGTTTTGTTTCTTTCTCTTCCTTATGAAGAAGGCTGGACGGTTTTGGTGGACGGAAAAGAAGTCGATGCAGAAACGGTCTTAAATGCATTTATGGCTGTTCCTGTGACGGCGGGCAGTCATACCGTCGAGCTTCGGTTTGTTTCGGAAGGGTTTTATAAGGGTCTTTTGATCACAGGGATTTCCCTGCTTGCGCTTTGTATTCTTTGGTTTGGTACGGTTCGATACCGCCGCCGCTGCCGGATGGCCGCCGCTTTGCAGGAGGAAGCGCTGCGAGAGCGTTTGAAAGAAGTGCCGAATGATGATAAGACAGATGGGAAAGCTATAATAGGAACCATAAAAGAGGAAGGCATAGGAGGAAGGAAAGCAGATGAGAAAGAAGATTAAAAAAGCAGTAATACCGGCGGCGGGGCTGGGAACCCGGTTTCTTCCGGCAACAAAGGCGATTCCAAAGGAGATGCTGCCGATTGTGGATATTCCTACGATCCAATATATCGTTCAGGAGGCGGTAGACAGCGGAATAGAAGAAATACTGGTTATTACAAATTCCAACAAGCATTGTATGGAGAATCATTTTGACCGTTCCTATGAATTGGAAAAGCGACTGAAGAAAGCAGGAAAGCGGGAGGAATGCGAACAGATTTGTGAAATCGCAGATATGGCAAAGCTGTATTATGTCCGTCAAAAGGAACCGAAGGGGCTGGGACACGCTATTTTATGTGCAAAAAGCTTTATTGGAAATGAACCGTTCGCAGTACTATTAGGCGACGACGTAGTAATCAACAAAGGCGGCGACCCGGCACTCAAGCAGTTAATGGATACCTATGAACAGGTAAATGCTTCCGTTATCGGTGTGCATACGGTTCCCCATGAACAGATATACCGTTATGGAGTGATCGAGCCGACCGGAAGACGGAGCGGGAAAAAGATCAAGCTTTCCAATCTGGTTGAAAAGCCGAAGGTAAAAGATGCACCAAGCGATATGGCAATTGTGGGGCGGTATATCCTGACACCTGAAATATTTGAAGCGTTAGAAGGAAGCAGGCCGGGTGCCAACGGGGAAATCCAATTAACGGATGCGATCCAGCAGTTGATGATAAGTCAGGTGATATACGCCTGTGAATTTCAGGGCGAATGGTATGATGTCGGGGATAAGTTCGGATATATCCGGGCTACGATCAATCAGGCGTTGGAACGTGAGGAGTTATATGAACCGCTTCGGGATTATATCAAGAAGCTGGCAGCCGAACTGAAATAGTGTGTCAGAAGGGGTTTGCGGATTGCAAAACATTGACAAAAGGCTGATTTTGTGCGAATATTACATTGATTGTATAGGACTGGAATAAGATTATGGGGAAGAAGAAAAATAACGATTAACCGGTTATCTGTATGGAAAAAGGGGTGTAAAAAGAATATGGGTGTAGGGACAAACACATCAAAAAAGAGGATATTGATTCTGTCTGTGGTGGAGATACTTATTATCCTGTTACTGGATGTTATTTTGATAACCAGATTAAGTGACGGACAGGATGCCGGCGGGATCCGTGGAATGGCAATCGTGATCATGGCGATTACTTTGGTTGTAGTCGGGATCGTCGCCTTTTTAATGATCCGAGAGGGCGAAGAGGTAAACAAGGAATCCACGGTAAAGAGCGATAAGTATAAAAAACTCTTTTTAAATCTTCCGATTGGTTTCGCTCAGGCAGAGATCGTTAAACCGCAGGGGACAAATGTTTCGGAGTATAAGATCGTAGATGCAAATGAGCGGTTTTGTGAATATCTGGGCTTGGAAATGGGGTCGTATCAGGATAAGCTGTTGAGCAACTGTAAGCAGGACGTCCTGCAAAGTGTAAATGCCTGGTTCCACGCATATGATAACTCCGGTACTCTTGAAGGGGACCTGATGGCAGTCGAGATTACCATGGAGAATCTGGATAAGGTATTTAATACGGTGATGTATAAATCCGAAGCCAATTATATCAATATGGTCCTGATTGATATTACGGAACAGAAAGAAACGGAGATGAGTCTGAGCAAAGCAAAAGACGATGCAAATGTGGCTTATAAGACACAGGCAGAGTTCCTTGCGAATATGTCGCATGAAATCCGGACTCCCATTAACGGTATTTTAGGAATGCTTCAGCTTACCCTTGCAGAAGATGATTTGCAGGCGGATTACAGGGATAATCTGGTGACTGCAAAGAATTGTGCGGATACGCTGCTGCGGCTGATCAATGATATTTTGGACATCAGTAAGCTGGAAGCCGGAAAATACAATCTGCGGTATGAGGTATTCGATGTAAAATCAGCGATTGAGGAAACCGTAGCCGCTCAGGTTCCGTTGGCAAATAATAAGGATCTGACACTGGATTGCAGCTTTAGCGGTAATATTCCGGAGATGGTAAAGGGTGATGGGGAACGGATCAAGCAGGTATTGAACTGTCTGTTGTCCAATGCCATTAAATTTACTTCGGAAGGCGGCGTGCGGGTTAAAGTAGCGACGATGGACGGAGAGGAACCGGATAAGACGACCTTGCGGATTGCGGTGGTGGATTCCGGTATCGGTATTTCCGATGCGGATAAGAGTAAGCTGTTTATCCGATTCAGTCAGGTTGACAGCTCTGATACCAGAAAATATGGCGGCAGTGGTCTGGGGCTGGTTATTACCAAACAGATCGTCGAGTTAATGGGTGGTAATATCAGCGTTCAGAGTAAGGAAGATATAGGCAGTACCTTTATCGTAGAGATTCCATTGAAGATCGTGAAGGCTTCCGAACAGAAAACGGAAGAAAAGAAGGATTCTGCTGTTATTTCGATCAGCGGACATAAGCGGGCGAGAATCTTGGTTGCGGAAGATGAACCGGTGAATCAGCAGGTAATCGGAAAACTGCTGGGTATGGCAGGATATTCTTATGATATTGCGGAAAATGGAGAGCGGGCAGTAGAACTGTTTAAGCAGAAAACCTATGATGCGGCATTGTTTGATGTTCAGATGCCGATCATGGACGGGTTAGCGGCAACTCAGCAGATACGTTCTATTGAGGAGGAAAAGAACCTGAAGCGGCTGCCGATCATTGCAGTAACTGCAAGAGCCATGTTTGGCGACAAGGAACGGATCTTGGAAGCAAAGCTGGATGATTATATTGCAAAGCCCTACAATTTGAATGATGTGGTTGATACCTTAAACCGTTATGTAGGGCAAGACGAGCAGTCTGAAGAAAAATAAAAGATAAAAAGAGAAAGCGGCATTTTCGGTTCAACGAAAACGTCGCCTTCTTTTTGCCGGACGCTTGCCCGGCTGTCCTGTTCATGTGGGACTTTCACTGGATAACAATAAAGGGGAGGGTAAATTAGTCAGATTATTCTGTTTTGCAAGGCGTAGTAAGAATTTATACCGCACCTGAACTGCATTTAATTCATAGATATAGCAGTCGATCAAATCCGGATCGGTC
>CANPZL010000046.1 GCA_947589055.1 uncultured Lachnospiraceae bacterium
TATTTTCCGACGATTTCCGAAACAGATGCTCCGTCCATACGAAGAGAAATCATGCCGGTAAAATAGTCATGAACCGCACCACCAAGAATGGAACCGAATACAATCCACAAAAAGACCACCGGCCCGAAAACCGCACCCATTAAAGCGCCGAATATCGGTCCCGTTCCCGCAATATTTAACAGCTGAATCAAAAAGACTTTCCAGTCAGGCATAGGAACATAATCGATTCCATCCGGATGGACTATAGCCGGTGTTGCCTGTTCTTTTGGAGAAAAGACCTTTTCGACGATCATACCATAGAACAAATAGCCCAATATCAAAAGAATAACTGCACTCAAAAAAGAAATCAAAATTATTTCACTCCTTTCTTCACTTCACTTTAATTCTGCCCTGGATGGACGAATAGGCGGAAAGGTTTCCACCCAAATTTTCCTGAATATAGTTTATATCTAATAATCCGTCATGTCCTCATCAATCAGCAGGGTATTATTTTCTCCCAACGTATTCTGTCCGGAAACGTATTCGCTATTGTTCATATAAAATGATTTTGTTACACATTAAGCTCTGCTTACACATAATAAAGTATAACACAGAAATATTCAGAATAGGGAAAAATATCGGATTTGGTCGTTTTAATTTCGAAATTGGTCATCGGCAACAAAAAAACCGCCCGAAGGCGGCTTTCAAAATCTGAAACAATATGAAATCAGGCTTTGAAGACAAAACCTCATTTTCTCCCGCTGCATAGGTGTTTTTTTGCTCTGACTAAGAAAGTCCGTATATCCTGTTAAGGCGGAATAAAAGTATCTATAGGGGAACTTTGACATTTTTTTATACCTGTGCTACTCTTAATTTTGCTCAAATGAAGAATCAGATTACAACATAAATAATCCATGCTCACAAGAAGCCGCACAGGAGGAGTTCATATGAAGAATTTTAATTTTTTACAGATATTCGGTTTTACAGTTGAGATTTTTGCATTTATCGCACTAATCATCAGCCTAATCACAGGCAGTCCCAGAGGTATGCTTTATCTTTTATTTCTGATAGGCGTTCTGCTCGTTACGATTGGAAACCTGATAAAACGGAATCGAAAATGATCCTTTATGCTTTTCCTTCTTCGGTCGATAAACGAATACCCCGATGTTCTACCGAAGTGGAAAAAACGATCAGCGTCTTAGTCCTTCCATAGCTTTGTAATTCTCCGATAAACTGATCCAACTCCGCTGTATCCGGGAATAAAACCTCCAAAAGCATGGAATAATCTCCAGTAACACAATTACATTCAATTACATTTACTACCTGTTTGATATAAGGGTTAAATTCTTTTTTCCGAACCGGATCAACCTCCAAGTTAATAAACGCCTTTATCTGATACCCTAAGGCAATCGGATTGATCTGGGCATGATACCCTAAGATATATCCCTGTCGTTCCATACGTTCGATCCGGGCGGAAACAGCCGGCGAGGATAAAAACACCTTTGCCGCTATTTCTTTGATCGGTGTACTGGCATCCTCCTGTAGAATATTCAATATCTCAATATCAATGTGATCCAATGCATCCTTTTTCATAATATTTTCCTTCCTAATCGTATCCCTTGCATTTATATACTTTCCTAAGTTAAGTTTAACGACATGGTATCATTCTCTTTCAGCTCCGTCAATGCTTCTTTTAAAAGTTACTTAATTTAATTAAGTATTTTATCGTTTTCGTTTAATAAGTTAATATTTATCCTTAAAAAAGTTAATTATCCTTGACCTGTTCCCATGATATTGACTTCCGTCCCACTTCTCGATATGATGAGCAAAGTTAAAGAAATGTGAAGATGTTAAATCTGTGTCGCGGCAGATTCGGTTTTCCTATTTCTAACTAATCCAATAATATGAAATACTCCAAAAGGGCATCAGAATCGGTTTTCCTCCATCTTGATGCCCTTTTCCTGTTTCAAGTCACTTTTCTACTTCAACTCATAAGACTGCTTCTAAAGTTCAAGCAGCTTCTTAGGGGAATGTGAAAGGATCTCAATCCCTTCCTTTGTAATAACTATCATATCCTCGATCCTAACTCCGCCAAATCCCGGAATATAGATTCCCGGCTCTATCGTCATAATCATATTCGGTTCCAGTACAGTTTTATCCTGCGTGTTACAAGCAGGCGATTCATGAATTTCCAATCCTACGCTATGTCCCAGTCCATGTCCAAAATATGCCCCATATCCTGCATCCGCTATAATATCTCTGGCGATTTTATCCACTTCCCGGCATACCATTCCTGCATGTACAAAGGCCTCCGCTGCCAGATTTGCCTCCAATACGATCCGGTATATCTCCTTTTGCTGCTCGCTTGCCTTTCCCAACACAATCGTTCGTGTCATATCCGAGCAATAGCCCTGATACCTGCACCCAAAATCCATCGTGATAAAATCACCCTTTTCAGTCTTTTTATCCGTCGGTATAGCATGGGGCATGGAAGAATGCAATCCAGAGGCAACAATCGTATCAAAGGAGGTTCCATCTGCCCCGGCTTTCATCATCTGATATTCCAGCTCCGCCTGTATTTCCCGTTCTGTCATGCCGGGTTTTATTATATCCAGTATTTTTGAAAATGCCTGATCGCCGATAGCCTCTGCCTGTCTTAAAAAACGAATCTCTTCTTCTGTCTTTATCTGACGCAGCTTTTTTACCTCACCTCCGGCAGGAATCCACTCTCGGATCATGGGAAATGCGTTCCGATACTGCTGAAACGTTTTGCATAACATGGCTTCATCTTCATAGCCCAATCGTGTTATCTGCTCTTGCTCCATAAGTTCCCGTAAGATATCCGTATGTTTTTTTTGGCGGCCATATTCCAGAACCTGAAAATCACTTTCCCTGCCTGCCGCCTCCGTATAACGGGAATCCGTCAGCAACACCTTTCTTTTATCGGAAATATAAAGAATCCCTTCCCCTCCACGGAAACCGCTGATATACCGCATATTATACGGGTCAGTGATCAAAATCGCCTCCATTTCCAGCTTTGATAAAATACGTTCGATTCCCATAAAAATCCTTCTTTCTTATATCCATATATTTTGATATACTAAACTCGTATTTTTATTATATAATGCTTTGGGATTAAATTGCAATGAAGCAGAGAAGAAGCAAAAGAACAAAGGAACAGAAAGAACGGAGGCACCTATGAAAAAATTAACCCGCAGCTTTTATTATCAGGACGGTATTTCCTTAGCAAAAGCTTTACTTGGCAAGGTGTTGGTACATAAAACCCAGCATGGCATCATTCGAGGTATCATTACGGAAACGGAAGCCTATATGGGAGTGACCGATAAAGCCTCCCACGCCTATAACGGATTGCGGAGCCGCCGGACGGAAACCATGTACCATAAGGGCGGCACTGCATATGTATATCTGATTTACGGAATGTACTGCTGCATGAATGTGGTTGCCAATCATATCGACATACCGGAGGCAGTATTGATTCGAGGCTTAATTCCTTATGATGAGACTTCCAGAGGCATTATGAAAGCCTTGCACCCGGTTCAAAAAGAATCCGCTTTATCCGATGGTCCAGGTAAGCTCTGTCTTGCTATGGAAATTGACTGTTCCTTAGACGATGCGGATCTATGTGCCGCTGGATCGGACATTTATATAGCTGACACGAACATAAAAATATCCGAGGATCAGATTCTTTCCGGTCCTCGGATCCATATTGACTATGCACAAGAGGCAAAGGATTTCCCCTGGCGGTTCCTGATCCAACCCTCTTTTCTCACTTGCATGCACTCTTAAAGCACAGATTCCTCTACGGAATCCGGCGTGATCTTCTCATACCCGTACCGTTCAAAGTAGAAGCCCAGACGTTCATTCACTTTCCGAATCAGCTCCGGTGAGTAATCATAGGTGTTTGTTTTATAATCCTGCATCTGCTTCATATAATATCGAAAATAGGGATATGCATTCTCATAGCCTTTGATTCCCAGCTTCTGATATATCTTTTCCAGATATGCTTCCTGATTCTCAATAAAATCCTCATATTTGATTTCAATCTTGTCATTAGCGCCCAGATTATCCAAATCCCGAAATGCCCTGCGATATACCCGTTCAAATATCAAACATACCCGATCCAGCAGATACTGGTCACTGACACTCTCCGATAACGCATATTTATCCATTTCTGTCCGGAACATATGAAGCGCAGACCGTACTACCGTATAAGGATTCCGATAAATGTTAATGAATTTTGCTCTTGGATACGCCCGCTTTAAAAATGCGATTCTGGCTGTGTTATCCGGACTTTTTAATAAGAGCTGCTTTCCGCCTTTCATGTAAGTCAACTTCTTCAGCATATAGGAGTAAATACGATAAAACCGTCTCCGATCCTTTGCCGGAAGAGCGTCCGTGAAAATAGCATTGATATATTTCGCTCCCTTCCCATGATCCGGAAACGCCATCATATGACTGACAGATAAATCCGTAAGATTCGTAATGGCATGGGCTTCTTCCATCGGCAGATCAATCTCAAATTCCAGATTATCCATTGCCCTTGCCCCCTTCAACCCCTTTTTTGCAAGTTTTGTCAGGGGTTTCCGCAAAAGAATGCTGTTTCCAAAAGTTATGGTACTAACCGGATCAAACCAGCCAAACTGAGGATCCCTAGTCAGCAGATTCTGTAGATATGTGGTTCCGCTTCTCCAAAAACCTACCACATAGATCGGATCCTTTTTCAACTTGGTGAAATGAATGGGAATCCAAAACAGCAGCGATTCCAAATACGCAAGCGGTGTCAATATGGCACTTTCCGCTGTGATCACAGCCGCCTGCGGATAAAATTCCTTATCAATCTTATTTTCTTTTAATAGCTTCAGCCATACGTCCAGTCTAACTCCGGATAACATATGTCCAAAATCAATGGGTCGCTTTTCCATAGCCTATCTCCTTTTTCTGTTATTATATTTCTTTTTCCCAAACCTATCTATTCAGGAAATCCCTAACGTAAATAAATTGCAGGCAACCAATGAAATCGCAAGCGTTGCTAAAATCTGCCAGATGGTATGTACTTTTTTCTTTTGCAGGAAGAAAATAACCCCTGCAATGACAAGCATGAGAAAAGCAACACTTCCCCAGCCCCAGCCTGCTTTATCCTCCAAATCACAGTTGGTATTGTACAGGGAGATTCCTACACTAATCAACAGGCCGGAAACGATCGGACGGATTAACTCGCTCATCGCCTGAAACATTTCCATCTTTTTCCATTTATCATAGAGAATCTTAACGACGCCAAACACAGCGCAGGAAGCCGCAGTTGCACTGGCAAAACCCGTTATCGCAACACAAATCCCGCCAAAAACAGTACCGGTATGGGTTACACCCCAGACATAACCGATTCCGCTTAATACCTTACACAGAATGGAACCGGGAAGGATATTCGCAATGGTAACGATATTTCCGTAAAATTGCTCACTGGTAATCATATTGGTATCTACAAACAATCCTTGTGCTACGGATAAATATGCATCGCCGCCGCCAAAGGACATCAAAGCAGACAATAATCCTTCCCCGATAAAAAAGATGGATCTGGGCGAAAGCAGCAGAGCGGGAATGCTGAGTACAAGCAAAAACAGCAGCCACATCAGTACCTCTTTTACAATTTCCCTTATCTGTCCGGAAGCAAACTTTTCCTTCGTCCTGTTATTCATGCACAATCGAACCAAGACCAGAACCACCATTGCGGAAACAGTAATCCCATAGATCACCGGAGATTGGATAATATGAGATTCTCCTTGTATAAGAAAAAAAATAAGGCTTAAGATTGCAGATATTACAAACCAGCCGGATTTAAAGTTACCTCCGGTAACGACGATCACAAAAAAAGCAATTATGAAAATCTCTAGGGTAGAAGCTCCAAAAATAGGAGTTTCCTTAATCCCAAACAATCGGAATACTTTCTGTTCCCCATTTAAGAGCCATACAATCAGCATGACAACCGCAGCCTGAATCATACCGCCCCGATTATTTTTTGCCTTTTTCAGGGTTGTAAGAATATATTGCAGCAACACTAAGATAATATAAGCGGTTATCCCAATCGAAGCGTAATTTATCTGCGTGGTGAGTTTTTCCCCTACCAATGAAGTAAAAATCAACAGCAGAGTAGTAAAGAACGCTCCCGGAACCGCCATAGCCGCAGAGCCTGCAAACATTCCCGGAATCCCATTTGTCTTCTTACCAATACCGGCGGCAATCTCTACCGGTAATGCTCCCGGTGTGATACTGGCTGCCACGACACCGCTTTCCAACTCTTCGTCTGTTATCAGTTTTTTTTCCTGAACCGCTTCTTTTTGCAAGACCGGAATCAATGCACTTCCGCCGCCAAATCCGATACAGCCCACTTTTAACATCGTAGTGATCAGTGTAAAAAAGGTGTTTCGTTTCTGCCGCTTTATTTCCTGCTCCATATCACAAAAACTCCTTTAATTCTTTCAACAGGCAACTTACGGATCTTTCCACTGTATCGTGGCTGGTATCCAGCAAAATATCCGGATGCACCGGTACTTCATACGGACTGGAAATACCGGTGAAATCCTGAAGTTCTCCTGTCCTCGCCCGCTTATACAACCCTTTTACGTCCCGCCGCTCACATTCCTCTACGGGAGTACTGATATAAATCTCCACAAAATCATCCCCAATGATTGACCTTGCCATCTCCCGATCTTCGGCAAATGGAGAAATAAATGCAGTTAACACAATCAAACCGGCTTCATTCATTAGTTTTGCCACTTCTGCGATCCGACGGATATTTTCCCGCCGTTCCTCCTCTGAAAATCCCAAATCCCGGTTCAATCCCAAACGGATATTATCACCGTCTAACAGCATAGTATGCTTACCCATTTCTGTCAGCTTAATCTCCAATGCATTGGCAAGAGTCGACTTGCCAGAACCGGATAAACCAGTAAACCAAAGGGTCGCCGCCTTTTGTCCAAGCTGCCGCTCCCGTAATTCCTTCGTAATATCGGTAACCTGCCAGCTTAAATTATCCAAATGCTTTATTGCCCGCTCCACAACACCACAGGCCGAAGTCATATTGGTAATACGATCAATCAGAATCAGACCTCCTAACGCCTTATTTTCAGAAAATTGTCGAAATACGATC
Organism: uncultured Lachnospiraceae bacterium; assembly: GCA_947589055.1. Lineage (GTDB taxonomy): Bacteria > Bacillota > Clostridia > Lachnospirales > Lachnospiraceae > CAG-632. The sequence goes on from CANPZL010000046.1 coordinate 7,145, forward strand.
TTTTCCGTAGTGAGCAGCGTACAGACTATAATCTCATTCTTCATTACACGTTCCGCAGACACCTGTTCACCAGAATTCACATCAATCTTATACTCGATCTTTACAATTCGTGCAGGTATCCGCTTTGTTCCCAGCTTACAGATATATTCTTTTCCTTCCACCAAAGGAGCATCGTCCATCCAAAGCATAGTAACTTGAAACATATTTTCCAGTTCCGGTACTTGATGCTTCGTTATAACACAACCCCTTGAGCAATCAATCTCCTTATCCAGACAAATCGTCACGGGCTGTCCCTTCACAATTTCTTCTGTATCCGCACCTGCTGCCAGAAGCCGGGCTACTTTTGCATGTTCACCGCTTGGATATACCGTGATCTCCTCTCCCAGACGCAGACTTCCCTCCTCCACCTGCCCCTGAAAGCCTCGAAACGTATGGTTCGGACGGCTCACCCGCTGTACCGGTAAGATAAAGTCCTCCTCTTTTCCTGACCGGTTCAGTTCCAATTCCTCCAAATAGGATAGCAAAGGCAGGCCCTGATACCAAGGCATTTTCTCTGACGCTTTGGTGATATTGTCACCCACTGTAGCAGAAACCGGAATGACCGTCATAGTATTATGTGGAAATATTTCGATAAACTGTTTTAATTCCTTTTCAATCGACAAAAAAACGGATTCCTGATACTCTGCTAAATCCATTTTATTTACAATAAAAATAAAATCCTGTATCCCCATTAAGGAACAAATGCGTGTATGTCTTCTGGTCTGCACCAAAACACCCTTGGTTGCATCCAGTAAAATAACCGCCGCATCTGCAAAGGAAGCCCCTACCGCCATGTTCCGGGTATATTCTTCATGACCGGGTGTATCCGCAACGATAAAACTTCGCTTTGAAGTCGTAAAATACCGATAAGCAACATCTATAGTGATTCCCTGCTCCCGTTCCGCCATCAATCCATCCAGCAGCAGGGAATAATCCAAAGCTCCGTCCGTGCTTCCCACTTTACTCTCCAGTTCCAAAGCTCGTTCCTGATCCGCAAAAATCAGTTTGGAATCATATAACATATGTCCAATCAGGGTGGATTTCCCGTCATCTACACTCCCACAGGTAATAAATTTCAACAGTTCCTTCATGTCTAAAAATATCCTTCCCTTTTTCTACGCTCCATACTGCCTGTCGCTTCATGATCGATCACACGGCTTGTCCGCTCTGAATTTACCGCACCTAACGTTTCCTCCACAATAGCTTCCAATGTATCCGCATCGGATTCGATTCCTCCGGTAAGAGGATAGCAGCCTAATGTCCGGAACCGTACTTTTTTCATCTGTATTTCTTCGCCGGGGAACAAGCGCATCCGGTCATCATCAACCATAATAATGTTTCCGTCCCGATATACCACAGGACGTACTTTGGCAAAATACAGAGGCACAATATCTATATTTTCTCTCAGGATATATTGCCAGATGTCATTTTCCGTCCAGTTTGACAAAGGAAATACCCGTATGCTTTCCCCTTTGTTAATCTGAGTATTGTAAAGCTTCCACATCTCCGGGCGTTGATTCTTAGGATCCCACGCATGTTCTGCATTCCGAAACGAAAAAATCCGTTCCTTTGCACGGGATTTTTCCTCATCTCTGCGTCCGCCGCCAAATGCTGCGGTAAAACCATAATGATTCAATGCCTGCTTTAGAGCCTGTGTCTTCATAATATCCGTATAGGATGCACCATGATCAAACGGATTGATTCCCGCCTTTACTCCTTCTTCATTGGTATAGACCAGCATGTTGATTCCCAGTTCTTTTGCCTTACGATCCCGAAACTGGGTCATCTCCTTAAACTTCCATGTCGTATCAATATGCAAAAAAGGAAAGGGCGGCATTTCCGGATAAAATGCCTTCAAGGCAAGATGCAGCATAACCGAGCTGTCTTTTCCGATGGAATACAGCATAACCGGCTTCTCACATTCCGCCGCCACCTCCCGGATAATGTAAATCGCTTCTGCCTCTAATTTATCCAAATGAGACAATGTTTTCATGATCGATACCTCAATTTTCTATGTATTGATTCCAGTTTCCGGAATGGATAAGGGCTACCCGTTACGGATTCAAAATCTCTTTTGCAAACCTATCTTATCATTTTAACAGATTCCTCTATAATATAACAGAGTATTTCAGAAATTTTTATATTATCTTCATTTTTTTAAAATCGTTTCGGATACCGGCCAAATCTTCATAAGCCGCCTGTAACAGTAAAGTCGGTAATTAAAAACTCAGCCTGCGATCCTGCGGGCTGAGTTTCATTGCAAGTATTAAAACCTAACCTTTATGAGTTCTCGTTTTCGCTTAAGCTCTTTTAACGGTTGGCAGGTACATATGGTAAGATCCGAGATGCCAGCTCAGAGATTGACATGGTTTGCAGCCAAATCTTACCCGGACCAGTTAAGGTTGTCAGAAACAGTCCTTCCCCTCCAAATAATACATTTTTAAAGCCTTTTACCATCTGAGCATCATAGGTAACTGTACTTTCCCATGCCGCCACATTGCCGGTATCAATGACCATCTTCTGCCCTGCCGCTAACTGTATCTCCCGAATAGTACCGTCTAATTCACAAAAAACCAGTCCCTGTCCGCAATACCGCTGCAAAACAAAGCCTTCGCCTCCGAAGAAACCGCTCTTTACCTTTGTCACAAAGGCTTTTAACTCTACTCCCGGCGTTGCACACAAAAAGGCACCTTTCTGTGCAATAATCTCATAATTCGAACTTATCTCAAAGATTTTTATTTCTCCCGGCACAGCACTGGCTAGCGTAATCTCTTGATTCGGTGCTTTTGCAGTATAGGTAGCCATAAATAAGGATTCACCACTGAACATTCTTCCAATTCCCTTAGCCAGACCACCATGCATATTCGTCGTCATTTCCAGCTGATCTGTCATCCAGCTCATACCACCGGACTGGGTATAAATACTTTCACCCGCTTCCAATCCAAAAGTAACCGCAGGCATCATACCGCCCCAAACTTCATATTTCATTTCTAATCCTCCTCTAAAAAATCTTTATCACAAAGGCATTTCGCTTTTGTTTCGTATTAGATCAAACTTTTTAAATCTTCCTGACACAGCAGATGTACCTGGTGTTTTGTCAAAGCCTTTCCTGCGTCTTCCGGTCGTTCTACCTTGAAAATCAAACATGCACTGTCCATTTTTTGGGAATTAACATCATATAAGTATTCCAGATTGATTCCATTATCCTCCAATAAGGTCAAAATACGGTAGAGACCGCCAGGAACATCCGGAACGGAAACCGCCAGCACAGGTGTAATAGAGAAAATAAAACCATGTTCCTTCAGGGCAGTAGCCGCATTATAGGAATCGTCTACAATTAAGCGTAATACGCCGAAATTCTTTGTATCTGCAAGGGATATGGCACAAAGGTTAATCCCGGCGTCCGCAAGTATCTTAGTTACCTCTGCCAGATTCCCGATCTTATTTTCCACAAAAACAGATATTTGTTTTACTGTCATATCGTTGCCTCCTCTCTGCTTTACGCATCTCGTTTCTAATTCTGATATAAATTCCGCTTATCGATCACACGGACTGCCTTCCCCTCACTTCTGGTAATGGTTTTAGGTGCGACCAGCTTTACATCCGCATAAATTCCCAGCATTGCTTTTAAAGCGCTGACCAGCTCTTTTTCCTTTTCTGCAATGGCAGAAAGCGAATCCGAAAACATTTCCGGCGTCATTTCCACCTGTACTTCTAAATTATCACTGTTATTCACTCTGGTAACGATAATCTGATAATTTGCCGGATACCCCTTGTTCAGAAGAACCGTTTCAATCTGTGACGGAAATACATTCACGCCCTTCACGATCAGCATATCGTCACTGCGTCCCAACGGCTTCGTCATCTTTACATGGGTTCTTCCACAGGAACATTTTTCATGGCTTAATATACAGATGTCTCTGGTTCGATACCGGAGCAGTGGGAAAGCCTCTTTTGTAATACTCGTAAATACCAGCTCACCCTTTTCACCGTCCGGCAGCACTTCGCCGGTTTTCGGGTTAATGACTTCGGCAATGAAATGGTCTTCATTGACATGCATACCGGTCTGTGCTTCACATTCAAAGGAGACACCGGGACCGGAAATCTCCGTCAAACCATATATGTCATATGCCTTAATCCCCAGTTTTTCTTCAATGTCATGCCGCATTTCTTCTGTCCATGCCTCCGCCCCGAAGATGCCTGCTTTTAATTGAATCTTATCCCTTAATCCACGTTCAATGATGGATTCCGCCAGGTATGCTGCATAAGAGGGAGTACAGCAAAGAATAGTCGAACCCAGATCTGTCATGAACTGAATCTGCCGATCCGTATTGCCAGAGGACATAGGAAGGGTCAGTGATCCAACCTTATGTGAACCGCCATTTAATCCAGGACCGCCGGTGAATAATCCATATCCATAACAGACGTGGACTACATCCTCCTTTGTACCACCGGCGGCAACGATTGCTCTTGCACAGCATTCGTCCCACAAATCAATATCATGCTGGGTATAAAACGCAACTACCCGTCTTCCAGTCGTTCCACTGGTAGACTGGATCCGCACGCAGTCACTTAAAGGCATCGCAAGCAGACCATAAGGATACTGATCTCTTAAATCATCCTTCGTCGTAAACGGAAGCTTATGTAAATCCTCAATTCCCCTGATGTCATCCGGTCGAATTCCCTTCTCATCCATACGCTGTCGATACATTTCCACATGCTCGTATACATGCTTTACCTGCTTCACCAAGCGTTCATCCTGCCAAGCTTTAATCTGCTCCCTGGACGCACACTCGATTTCCGGTTGAAAATAATTACCCATAGTTTCGTCTTCCTCCCCAATTGGTATATTCTAGCTTTAGAATAGCATTTCCCCGCTTTTTCGTAAAGAAAAATCTGCCAATGTCTATCCCGCTTTACTGAATCAGAGCGGAACGATTAATTGCACTGATCAATGCATAAGCGGAAGCATCAATAATATCGTTTTGAATTCCGGCTCCCCATGCCACGGTTCCGTCTGTTTTCTGAATCCCCACATACGCACACGCCTGCGAATTTGAACCTACCTGTAATGCATGTTCCTCATAACAGATCAAAGAAAACTGTATATCAAAATGCCGTTTTAATGCATTGGATATGGCATCCAGACGTCCATTTCCTTTGCCATGATATACCTTCTTCATTCCACGGACCATTATCGTGATTTCCGCAGTAAATTGCTCTCCTTGCGTAAAATGCGCCTCCAGCAATTCGATCGGGGTATTGACGTTGACATAAGTTTCCTGAAAAATATTTAATACCTCATTCGGAGCAAGCTCCTTGTGCAAATGATCCGAAACATTTTTCACGGTATACCCCAGATCTTCCCGCATCTTCGGCGGCAGATCAAAACCATATTTCTGTTCCAGTAAGTATCCGATTCCGCCTTTCCCGGACTGGCTGTTGATCCGGATCACGTCGCCATCGTATTTTCTTCCCACATCTTGCGGATCCAACGGAAGATACGGAACACTCCAATGTTTGAGGTTATGCTCTTCCTTCCATTTCATACCTTTTGCAATAGCATCCTGATGTGAACCGGAAAATGCCGCAAACACTAACTGCCCGGTATAAGGCGAACGTTCGTAAACATGCATTTTCGTTACCCGTTCGTAAAGCTCCGTCAACTCCGGAATATTGCTTAAATCCAGTTTCGGATCAACTCCGTGGGTAAACATATTCATAGCAAGTGTTATGATGTCTACATTACCGGTACGTTCTCCATTTCCAAACAACGTACCCTCAATCCGATCCGCTCCTGCAAGCAAGCCTAATTCTGCATCTGCTACTCCGCATCCCCGGTCATTATGCGGATGAAGCGAAAGAATCACATTCTCCCGATTTTTCATATGCTCACTCATGTACTCAATCTGGCTGGCATAAACATGTGGAAGCGACATTTCAACCGTTGCCGGAAGATTGATAATCACCTTTTTATCCGGCGTAGGCTGCCATACATCAATCACCGCATTACATACCTCCAAAGCATAATCCACTTCGGTCCCTGTAAAACTTTCCGGCGAATACTCAAACTGAAAGTTACCTCCGTCCTCTTCCGCCAGCTGTTTGAGTAACTTAGCACCGGAAACTGCGATCTCTAATATTTCCTCCTTCGATTTTTTAAACACCTGCTCCCGCTGGGCGTAAGAGGTGGAATTATATAAATGAACAACTGCTTTTTTACAGCCCCGAACCGCTTCAAAGGTCTTCTTAATGATATGTTCCCTGGACTGGGTTAAAACCTGTACCGTTACGTCATCCGGGATTAAATTATCCTCTATCAAGGTTCGTAGAAATGTATATTCCGTTTCTGATGCTGCCGGAAATCCTACTTCGATCTCCTTAAATCCGATCTTTACCAGCATCTTAAAAAATTCGATTTTTTCATCCAAACTCATCGGCACGATCAATGCCTGATTCCCATCCCGCAGATCCACGGAACACCAAAGGGGAGCCTGTTCAATATATTCCTTATGGGTCCACTTTAAGGATTCCGTTGGCGGCATAAAATAACCTCTTTGATACTTCTGATAATTTTTCATGTTCCTTTCCTCCATTTCCTTCATTCCTCAAACGATCGGTAACGCTTCTTCCCAGATTACCTCCTGCCATAAACCCCATTCCATTTCTGCGTTATTACTTATATATGAATTAAAAAAAGCTCCTGCCATCTCACTTAGAGACGTAAGGAACTTACGCGGTACCACTCTAATTCATACATCGTATGCACTCATCACAGATACGAACCTTTTGATAGGGTCTTATATCCTCCTGCAATAACGGTCAGGCACCGGCTAAGCCTACTGTGATTTCAGCCCGCTGCTCAAAGGCCAGTTCCTACTTAATCCACAACTGTCTCACACCAACCGACAGCTCTCTGAATGTCTATTAAGTCATACTATTCCTTATCCATGCATTTCTGATTTTTAACTTAACATATTTTTTCACTTCTGTCAACGAAAAAGCATAAGAATCTCTTTCCATTTTTCATCTTATGCGTTCCTTCTTTTTTCTATGCCTTCGATCCAAAGACGGTATAAAATCTTATGAGCTTGTACAAGAATCAAGAATGCATTTCTACAGCAGCATAATGAAAATTTTCCTTTATTGCTTCCCATCGTTGTTTCGTAATTCCGGTCAGCGTAACATCATAAAATTCTCCATTTTTATAAATGTGTTCTTTTAATTTTCCTTCAATCTCACTGCCGCACATTTGATGGATACGAAGCACTGCTTTATTAAAAGAAAAAATCTCTCCTGCCACCTTGTTCAAACCCAAATGATAAAATGCATAATCATATACATTCCATTCCAGCATTAACGCTAAATCAAGAGAACGTAATTCTTTTACCGCTACATAATATCCCCAAGTACATCTCTGATTCTTTCTGTCAATATCAGTAATGTTCAATATACCTGCCGGAATTTCATTTACCTCAATCATATACGTTTCATTATCCTTATCCTGTCTGCTGGTTTGATACCATTTTCTTTGCTGTTCAATCGTCAACACAGGATCCGTATACATATACTTTGTGATCTCCGGCTGCATACGCCAGTTCATAACCATTTCCAGTTCTTCTTCTCTCACCGGTCTCCAAATAACCTTCTCTATCTTCGTACCCATAGGCCCTCCTGTTCACTTAAATTGACTTAAATAATCGTACCACCGTCTACACCCAATATTTGCCCGGTAATGTATTCCGCCTGGTCAGAGGCCAGGAATGCCGCTGCCAAAGCTACCTCCTTTGGAGTTCCCATTCGTCCCATCCTGATTCCTGCAATCCGTTGTTCCAACATTTTTTCCGGTACATTTTTTATCAAATCTGTTTGTATGATTCCGGGAGCAATGGCATTCACTCGTATTCCATCTGGAGCTAATTCCTTTGCCGCAGATTTTGTAAAGGAAATCACTGCTCCTTTCGTAGCGCTATACACAGATTGTCCTGCATTTCCGTTTAATCCAATGATAGAAGCCAGCTGAATGATACTTCCCCGTTTCTTTCGCTTCATACATCTAGCCGCCAGTTGTGTCCATTGTATCAATGCAAACACATTGATCTCAAAAAGGTCTCGCATCATGTCATCCGAAATCATTCCGATCAATGCATCCTGCATCACGCCTGCATTGTTAACTAATATATCGATCTGTCCTTTTTCTTTTTGTATGTTCATGAAAAGCTTTTTTGCCGCCTCTATATCAGTAACATCTTGTGTTACTGAAACAATAGCTCCTGCTTTCTCCCCCTCCTGCGAAAATTCTTTCACATTTCCACTTTTTGAAACACCGTAAACCAATGCGCCTTGTGCCGCTAATTCTTCTGAAATTGCTTTTCCAATGCCTCTGCCTGCTCCAGTCACTATAGCTATTTTTCCCTGTAATGTCATATAACCACCTCAATTTATTTCATTCTTTTGCTCTAAGAAGCCTTCCTCCTGTTTCTCGACCACCGTTCCCAGAGCATTAAAGCAATGCAGCCTGCAAAGATCAGCGCTACGATCAAAATACCGCAATTCCGAAAAAACACTTCCGGCATGACTTCAATAATCTGATCTTTGGAAGGGTCAAAGATCCAGTTACTTTTACCCGGAAAAAAGATCTGATGAAACGCTACAAATAAGGCGTCAAAATTCAACGCTCCGATTCCTGCAACGACGAAAAAAAACAGCAGCAAAAGGAGGCCGCTCCAAAAAGCGGGTCCCCGATTCAAGAGTCGTGCCGGCTGGCAGCCGTGACGATAGACGCAATAGCAGATCAGCAATCCCAGCAGGGAAAACAGTAAAACCGCAAAATCCAGACGGAATAAAACAGCACAATCCGCAAAATGGTGCATTCCTTCCTCTGACCAGCGGAGTACACCTGTACCAAAAGGGCTTCCGTAGATACAGAAATCCAACATTTCATCATAGGCATCGCATATCTCCTCATAGGTCCATGGCGTCTGTCCGGGCAGATCTAGCTGCTTTACATGTGCGTAATAAAAGGGTCGACACACAATAGGTACGGCAATGGATGCAGACAAAACAGTCAACATAAGGAATATGGTCAGTATTACAAAAAATATCTTACTTTCTTTTTTCATTTTATCTCCTATTATCCGTTCATTGGCAGTCTCCTTGATGCGGACAGCACAATCAATATCTGTGACGGTAAATAAAATGCCCACATAGCGACGGAAACAAAGGTCTGTAAAAACTGATTCGAGATAGGCATATTATTTATGCCAACACAAATATCACAGCAGACAAACAGCCAAAGTCCTATTGCAAATAACCGCTTGTTCCCGGTATCCGGTTGTAACAGGCTCGCTATGGCATTGCAACAAAGCTGAGGAAAATAAATGCACACCAGCAGGTTTAAAATATTGAAAAGTCCAGACAGGATAACACCTGCCAGCGTTCCAAATCCTACTATTATCCGAATCCAAAAAGGAATAGCTTTTTCATTCATCTCCCGCAGCCGAAGAGCATATATAAGCTGCACCAGACAAAAAACAGCTACCCCTATTTCATACCATCGGTTAAGTACCAGTAAAAAGAAATCTGCGATAGCGGTCAAGCCCAACGCCAGACAGACAAATCCGCCGTCTTTTGCTGAATGATTATCCACGCTAAACGCAAAACATAACAGTAGAGAAATATATTTTAAAATGGTACTACATCCAAAGGAACCTATTACGTCGCAATATAAAAACGCAGCATATAATACAACTTCTATTATCAGAAACAGTGGTAAAACCGGTAATTTCTTTACCATATATCTCCTGCTTTCAATAATCAAAACCGTTTTATCTGTTTTCTTTTGTATTATAAGCCTTCTATAAACAAAAAGCAAACTATCAATAAATTGTCATCTGCTTCTGAAGCATATGAAGCAATGCCCGACAGCCTTCATCAATATCCAGAAAGATTTGATGGAAATCACCGGTATACCAGGGATCCGCAATATCCCTTGGGTGATTACTAAAATCCAAAAGTAAGTATACCTTCTTTTGCCTGTCTGTCCCCAGAATACGCCGCATATTTTCAAGATTCCACTGATCCATACCTATCAGATAATCATACCGTTCATAATCCTCTCTGGTCAACTGAACCGCCCGTTTTCCTTCTGTGGTAATTCCATATTTCTGCAAAAGGGTTCTGGTTCCTCTGTGTACCGGATTTCCCACACCATTCCATATCTCTTCCGCACTCGTGGCGGCAGAGGCTATTTCAAAATATTCTGATATGCCGGCTTCTTCAGTCAGATGGCGGAACCAGTATTCCGCCATCGGGGAACGACAAATGTTGCCGTGGCAGATGAAAAGTATTTTAATCATAAGGGTTTCTCCTCTTGAAATGCCTTGATATGCCCCATTTGCGTTGATTTGTCGGGGTCTCCGGCACTCAAATCATTTTATTTATTTTCCACACTTTATGCCCTATCTTGGCATATCGTGGC
>CANPZL010000047.1 GCA_947589055.1 uncultured Lachnospiraceae bacterium
CACCGGTTCCGGCAACGATTTTGCCCGCAGTCTGGGAATCCCTTTGGAACCCCTTGCAGCAGTTACCAACATAACCAGCGGCCATCCTTTCGCCATTGATGTAGGCAGTTTTAACAAGGAGGATTACTTCATTTATGTAGCCGCCTTTGGAGCATTTACAGAAATATCCTACTCTACAGATCAACAATTTAAAAATATGTTCGGTCATGCCGCTTACATCATGAACGGTATCCGCAGCCTGAACACTGTCACAACGTACCAGGCAACCGTTCGTTATGACGATCAGGAAATCAACGACACCTTTATCTATGCCATGATCACCAATTCTTTATCCGTAGGCGGCCTGCGAAATGTAGTGTTAGCCGAGGATGTAAAATTCGATGACGGAATTTTTGAATGTCTGCTGATCAAGGCTCCCACAAACCCATTAGAGCTGCAAGCCATTATCAATTCGCTTCTGGTTAGTGAGGTAAATAAAAAATATATGTACTGCTTTAAGGCGTCCAGCATCGAAATCCAGTCGGAAGAAGAAATCCCCTGGGTCATGGACGGAGAATTCGGCGGCAATCACAAAGCGGTTATCATTGAAAATCATCAGAAGGCGTTGCAAATCATACGTTAATTTGTTATTTTTTTAATCTGCTTTTGTATCCTCATATCAATCGAACATATAGCGTATAAACCGGTTTCCGGTTTTCCTATATGTTCGGATACTGTCATAAAATTGATACAGGAAAAAGGACAGCAGCTTTATTTCAATCCCAGATCACAACATTCCCTTCATCAACCGGACAACCAGCTTGGGGGTTTCCGTATCCACTTCCAGGATACACTGAGGAATCGCCGGAATCAGCAATTCCTTTCCGTTTTCCAGCTTTATGACATAAACATCATTGGCGCCGGTCTCCATAACATCCGTTAATATCCCCAAAAAACTTCCGTCTTCCTCATAAACCTTTGCATCCAGAATATCAGCGATATAATATTCTCCTTCCTCCAACGGTACCGCATGTTCCCGATCCACCCAAAGTCCACAATTTTTAAATGCTTCTACCCTTTCAATACTGTCATATCCCTTAAATTTTAAGATAGCCATATTTTTGAAAAATTTACATCCTTCTACCTGCATGGGAATCCGCTTCCCGTCTGTTTCTAAAAAGCAAGCATTAAGAAAAGAAAACCGCTTTACATCATCTGTTGTCGGGTACACCTTTACCTCTCCCTTTAATCCGTGGGTACTGGTAATAACTCCTACTTTCAAAAATTCTTCCATCTTATTTTCCTTTCTGTTTTATGAAAATGTCATATTCCTGTTTTCTTACAGGATTATAACGATTTCTGCATCATTTAAAAGTGAAGGGCCACAGAAGGAATTCTCCATCAGTGGCCCATTTGCATCGTTATCCGATTTTCACTTCAACCTTTTTGTCACCCTTTGATGCTGCCGCCTTTACTACAGTACGAATCGACTTCGCAATAGAGCCTTGTTTTCCGATTACCTTTCCCATATCATCTGCCGCTACCTTTAATTCAATGGTAACTACATTCTCTGATTCTGTCTGGGTCACCGTCACGTCTTCCGGGTGATCAACTAGGGATTTTGCAATTAGTTCTACTAATTCAACCATATGGACAAACCTCCCTATTTTTCAATACCTGCGTGCTTCAATAGCTTTGCAACGGTCTCAGTCGGCTGTGCACCGTTTGCCAGCCACTTTTTGGCTGCTTCTTCGTTAAACTTGATAACACTCGGTTCCTGATTCGGATCATACGTACCGATTTCCTCGATAAACTTACCATCCCTTGGTGATCTGGCATCCGCAACGACTACTCTATAAAAAGGAGCCTTTTTGTGTCCCATTCTTTTTAAACGAATCTTTACTGCCATTTCTTTCACCTCCTTAATTTGTTTTTTCTATAATAAATGATTATAGGCTGTCAAAAGGGGAAACGCATTCCCCGGCGTTTCTTTCCGCCAAACATACCGGACACCTGCTTCATCAGCTTTTTGGATTCCTCAAACTGCTTCACAAACCGATTAACTTCCGCAATATCCAATCCGGCTCCCGCAGCAATCCTGCGTTTCCGGCTTACATTCATCAGATCCGGATTTTCCCGTTCCGCCGGTGTCATGGAAAGCACGATGGCTTTGGAATGTGCGATTGCTTTGTCATCAAGCTGGACATTTTTCATCTTTCCTCCCATGCCCGGAAACATGGAAAGCATTTCCTGCATTCCGCCCATCTTGTCCATTTGTCCAAGACTTTCCAGAAAATCATTATAGTCCATTCCGTTTTTTTTCATTTTTCTGGACATTTCCTTGACCTTATCTTCGTCTAAGGCCGCCTGTGCTTTTTCGATCAAGGATTCTACATCGCCCATACCAAGGATCCGGCTTGCCATCCGATCCGGATAAAACTGCTCTAAATCGGACAGCTTTTCACCCATACCAATATACAAGATCGGTTTCCCGGTCACTGCCCGGATTGACAGTGCGGCGCCGCCTCTGGCGTCACCGTCCAGCTTCGTCAGAACAACTCCGTCAATCCCAATCTTTTCATTAAAGCTGGTCGCCACATTAACCGCATCTTGTCCGGTCATGGCATCTACCGTCAGCAATGTGTGGCTGACTGGCACCTGCGCCTTGATTTCTTCTAATTCCTCCATCATGGCTTCGTCTACATGAAGCCGCCCTGCGGTATCTAAAAATACCAGATTCAAATGATTTTTTTCCGCATGTTCTATAGCCGCCTTTGCGATATTAGCAGGCTTATGTCCGTCTCCCATCGTAAAGACAGGAACCCCGACTTTTTCACCGTTGATCTCCAGCTGCTTGATTGCGGCAGGCCGGTATACGTCCAATGCCGCCAGCAAAGGTTTTTTCCCTTTGTTCTTAAACTGTCCTGCCAGCTTTGCGGCTGTCGTCGTCTTACCGGCACCCTGAAGTCCGCACATCATAACTACCGTAATCTCATTCGAAGGCCGCATTTTAATCTCTGTGGTATCAGCCCCCATAAGATTCACCATTTCTTCTTTTACAATCTTAATCACCATCTGGCCGGGATTCAATCCGTTTAATACATCCTGACCGATGGCACGGTCGCTGACTGTCTGGATAAACTGCTTAACCACCCTGAAATTCACATCCGCTTCCAGCAATGCACGCTTGACCTCTTTCATGGCCTCCTGTACATCCTTTTCCGTCAAAGCGCCCTTGCTCCGCAGTTTCTTAAATACCGTCTGTAATTTTTCCGACAAGCTCTCAAAAGCCATTGAAAACCTCCTGCTAATATTCCTCTAGGATTGCGTTTGACGTCTGTACGATAGCATCTATTTTATCAGCCAAAGCTTTGTTACTGTTGCTTTCCTTTAATTCCTTTGCCAAAGTCTGTATATTTGCCACCATACCCTTTGTATTCTGGAATTTTTCTACCAGCTTCAGTTTTTCCTCATATTCCTCCAGAATCCGATCGCAGCGTTTGATCAAGTCATAAACGCCCTGTCGGCTGATTCCTTCCAGATCAGCAATCTCCGAATAGGACATATCATCAAATACAATGTCCCGATATATATTTTTTTGATGTTCTGTCAATAACTCGCCGTAAAAGTCAAATAAAATGGACTGTCTAACGATTTTCTCCATGTTACGAGCCACCTCACATTGGTGTAAAGGATTTTTCCTTTACAAGTTGTCATTATATCGTGTCGCAAAAAAGTTGTCAAGGAAAAATACTTTACTTTCTAATCCGAATATCCAACCGCCCTTCCTATCCTCTATCCTATACTTTACTGCGTTCTAAGATTGACACTGTTCCTATCCATATGCTAATATTAAGCTCGTGTGGCAAAGATATAAATTTAATATTTTAACTTATTTAATCAGTGTCATATAACTACTATTACATCATTGAGGATTTTTCTCGGAAAGGAAACAAAACAATATGAAAAAGAAAATACTTTCTCTCGTTGGCTTATTCACCGGCTGTCTGCTTCTGCTATCCGGCTGCGGGGCAAAAGGAGACGAAAACAACTTTGTCGTTGGGTTTGATGCAGAATACCCGCCCTATGGATACATGGACGATAACGGGGAATATACCGGATTCGACTTAGAGCTTGCCGAAGCAATCTGTGAAATGGAGGGCTGGACGCTTGTAAAACAGCCGATCGTATGGGACAACAAGGACAATGAATTGAATTCCGGCTCGATTGACTGTATCTGGAGCGGATTTACCATTGACGGTCGGGAAGATGATTATGCATGGTCTGATCCGTATGTGGATAACAGTCAGGTAATTGTTGTATCCGCTTCTGCAAATATCCATTCTTTAGCAGATTTGGAAGGAAAAACAGTTGGTGTTCAAACCGCTTCTGCCGCATTATCCGTATTAGAGGATCCGGATCAACAGCGTTCTCTGGCAGATACTTTTAAGAAATTACAGGAATTTGGCGATTACAACACAGCATTCGCTGAGCTGGAAGCCGGTTCCGTAGATGCGATCGCAATGGACATCGGTGTAGCACAGTATCAGATTGAAAGCCGGGATAACGGTAATTTTATTATCTTAGATGAACATTTGAATTCCGAGCAGTATGGAATCGGGTTCGCTTTAGACAACACACAATTACGAGATACTGTCAATGCAGACTTACATAAATTAAAAGAAAATGGCACGTTCGACACCTTAGCGGAGAAATACGGTCTGAGCGATATGGTTTGTTTGGAATAAAAGGAGAGGGTTCCATGTCATTTCAGGTAATCTTGTCACAACTCGCCAGCGGTATGCTGCTTACGATCAGCATATTTGTCCTGACCCTGTTGTTTTCCATGCCGCTTGGCTTCTTTGTTGCCTTTGGGAGAATGGCAAACAATAAGGTCATACGCTTTCTTACTCAACTTTACATTTCCGTTATGCGTGGAACCCCTTTAATGCTGCAGTTAATGGTTGTCTACTTTTTCCCCTGGTATCTGTTTCATATTTCTCTTGGAAGTTTTTGGCGCTTTCCGGCAATTATCTTGGGATTTACCATCAATTATGCCGCATATTTTGCCGAAATCTACCGTTCCGGTATTGAAGCGATACCAAAAGGACAATATGAAGCGGCAAAACTGCTTGGATATACAAAGGCACAGACTTTTCTGCGAATTATTCTCCCACAGGTCATCAAGATTATTTTACCGGCAGTGACGAACGAGGTTATCACCTTGGTAAAAGATACCTCTTTAGCTTATACGCTATCCTGTATTGAAATGTTTAGCGTGGCAAAACAGATCGCCGCCGCTGAAACATCTATGCTGCCGTTTGCAGTAGCAGCATTGTTCTATTATCTGTTTAATCTCCTGGTTTCATTAGGAATGAACCGACTGGAAAAAAAGATGAGTTATTATTAGGAGGGTGCAATGAACTATCTGGAAATGAATCATGTAAGAAAATCCTTTGGAGATCTGGAGGTTTTAAAAGACATTTCCCTGACCGTTCAACAGGGCGAGGTCATTTCCATTATCGGGCCTTCCGGTTCCGGAAAATCCACGCTCCTACGGTGTGCAACCCTTTTGGAAACTATGGACGAAGGCACATTAAGCTATCTGGGACAAGCTGCTGTAACCATGGAACAAGGCCACTCTGTTTATGCCAAGCCGGCAGAATTAGATGCAATCAAGCAATGCTTTGGTCTGGTATTCCAAAGCTTTCATCTCTTTCCACATTATTCTGTCCTGAAAAATCTGATCGATGCCCCGATTCATGTACAAAAACGCCCAAAGGAAGAAGCCACCCAAGAAGCTATGGAGCTATTGGAACAAATGGGGCTGGCAGATAAGGCGAACGCTTATCCGCACCAGTTATCCGGCGGACAGCAGCAGCGGGTTGCCATTGCCCGTGCGCTGGCACGAAAGCCGGAGGTCTTATTCTTCGACGAGCCTACCTCTGCTTTGGATCCGGAACTGACCGGCGAGGTCTTAAAGGTCATCAAGCAGTTGGCAGAAGCAAATATGACAATGATCATTGTTACCCATGAAATGGAATTTGCAAGAAAGGTTTCTGACCGCATACTCTTTATGGATAAAGGCTATGTGGTACTGGAAGGGACACCGGAAACGGTATTTCAGTCGGATAACGAGCGAATGCGTGAATTCCTAGGTAAACTGCAAAAAGAATGATTTTGCAGCCTCCATATCCTTTTTCATCTGTTCTGTCAATTCATGCAGGCTGGAAAACTCTAGTTCCGGCCGGATAAAATGAAGCAATTCTACTTGAAGTTCTTCTCCGTAAATATCTTCACAAAACGCAAATAAATAGGTTTCTAATCCTATCTGATGTTCCTGACTGACCGTAGGCTTACAGCCTAGATTGGATACGCCAAGATACGCTTGTCCTTTCCAAATGACTTTAGAAGCATAAACACCAAAGGGCGGCAGTATCTTATCTTTATCAATGGAAAGATTTGCAGTTGGAATCTGTATCGTATGTCCCAGTCCTTTTCCGTGGATAACCGTACCGCATATACGATAGCTTTGTCCCAAATAAGCGGCCGCCTGTTCCATATCTCCTGTTTCAACTGCCTTGCGGATGACGGAGGAACTAATCTCCGTATGTCCTTTCGTAAGCTTTTCAATAATCCGGACCTGAAACCCGTATGTCTTCCCCAACGCTTCCAGAAGGGCAGCATCTCCCCTCCGGTTCCTGCCAAACCGAAAATCTCTGCCGACTACTACCGCCTGTACGTCCAGCTGGTTTACCAGAATATCCCGCACAAACTTCTCCGGTTCTAAGCCTGCAAAAGCTTTGGTAAATGGATATTCCAGTAAAATATCAATACCGGTTGCCTCTGCCTTTTTCCGTTTTTCATCCGGACTGTCAATGTGCTTGTCCGCTCCGAGCTTTTCCCCAGCCGGGACAAAGGTGAAGATGACTCCGGTAAGACCTTCCTCCTGCCATTTTTGTACCTGTCGGAACAATACCTGATGTCCAAGATGGAATCCATCGAACTTTCCCAAGGCCACAGCTGTCTTATGCAGTTTTAGGTTCGTTACGTCCGTAATCCGCCGCATGATCCAACCTCGTTATCTGATCACAAAAACATTTTGTATGGTACGAATTCCTTTGAATGAACATGATATTCATAAATTCCCAAAAAACAGCCTTTGGAATCATAGGCTAAGAAACGTTGAGTATCCTTTTGGTTTGGCCCCTCATGCATAAAATTTTCCTCCAAACCGCTGATCTGCTCCTTTGTCAGCTTATTTCCGTTATACCCTAAACGATCCCATGTATCTTTGATATAGATCCTCGGATAATCCGGATACATAGAATCCACAGAAACTATTTTTTCCTTTAGTGTATCGTTTTCAATCCGGCATTCGATTTCGGACAACCGCAGGCTATCTTCGATCAAAAACCCACAGGCTCTAATACGAACCAATGTTTCCATGCAACCGCCACAGCCTAATCGCATACCTATGTCCCTGCACAGACTGCGGATATAGGTTCCCCGGCTGCATTGAATCCGAAGCACCACTCTTGGCAGTTGGATTGCTATGATTTCCAAACGATAAATAGTTACCGGACGTGGTTGACGTTTCACCGTCATCCCTTGTCTGGCAAGCTCGTAAAGCTTTTTTCCATTTACCTTAAGCGCAGAATACATAGGCGGAACCTGTTCATAGGTTCCCTGAAAGGCAGAAACCGCAGTCCGGATTTCTTCTTCCGAAACCATAACCGGGCATTTTCTGACAACCGTACCGGAAGTATCCTCCGTATCCGTTTCCATTCCTAACAAAAGTGTTGCCTCATATTCCTTGTCATGGTCGGGTAAAATATCACAGCATTTGGTCGCTTTTCCCAGACAAACCACTAGTACCCCTTCTGCCTGAGGATCCAAAGTACCGGTATGTCCGATCTTTTTTTGATGCAGAATTCTCCGCAGTCTGGCTACCACGTCAAACGAAGTATACCCCGACTCCTTATACACATTCAGTATTCCGTCCAAGTTTATTTTCCTTCCAGTCCCAACCGTACTTGTTCCAACACCTGCTCTAATACTTCCTGCCGGTTTCCTTCCAAAGAAAAACCAGCCGCCCGGATATGTCCGCCGCCGCCAAAATGCAGGGCGATCCGGCTCACATCCACCTGACGGTTGGAACGCAGGCTGAATTTATAAGTATTCGGTTCATACTCATAATAAAAAATAGCAACTTCAATTCCTACAGTGACCCGCAGTTGATCGATGACACCATCCACGTCCACACTGGTCGCATGATAGAAATCAAATACCTCTTTTTCCAGACAGGCGGCGATACACTGCCCATCCAAAAGCAGAACGCTTTCCAGCAATGCTCTTCCCAAAAGCTGATTTTGAATATAGGTTTTACTGTAAAAGGTACGGTCTATGATTTCATTTGGCTTCGCTCCCAGCCGGATCAAATCGCCTGCAATACACATGGTATCTTTTGTCGTGTTACTGTGCTTAAATACACCGGTATCATGAACGATGCCCAGATACAAAGCTTCCGCACACCGGGAACTGATCTTCTCTCGATCCAAAATACCATAAATGGCTTCACAGGCTGCCGATGCCTGCGGTGCTACCATACAGATGTCGCCGTATCCCGGATTGCTGGCATGATGATCGATCACTACCTTTTGTGCGGCGGTGTTATAATAGACTTCAAACGCACCAAACCGATCCGGACTGGCACAATCCAAAGCAAGACACGTCTGATACCGTTTCCCTTCCTGTACCTGATGCCGAACACGGTCTGCTCCGTTTAGGAACATAAATTCCGGATTAAACTCCCCCAGATAAACATCTACCTCTTTCTCCGGGAAATTATCCAAAATGTAATTGTACATTCCCATACAGGAACCAACACAATCTCCATCCGGACGGATATGCCCGATAATCACGATGGATTCCGACTGTTCCACGGCCCTTAAAAAATCATTCATACTCTCACCCACTTTTACTGTTCCCTTGCGGGATCCGGTTCCTCCTGAAGCATATCCGGTTCCATATGCAGTTCTGCGATCTTTTTAGACATTTCCGCACCATAGGCAATGGAATCATCAAAAATAAATGTGATTTCCGGTGTATTCCGCAGATTCATACGGTGTGCCAGTTCCCTTCGGATATAACCAACCGCTGACCGCAGTCCTGTCAAGGTATCCTGCTGTTCCTTAGCACTTCCCAAAACGCTGATATAGGCTTTACAAGTTTTTAAGTCCGGTGCTACCTGCACATCCGTTACCGAAGTCATAAAGTGAATCCTCGGATCCTTGATCTCCTCCCGGATAATTCTGCTTAATTCCCGTTGGACTTCACTGTTGATCCTGGTATTTTTAATACTGTTTTTTCTCATTCTATCTTGTCCTTTCGCCTGCCTACCGAGGCACCTCCACCATAATAAAGGCTTCAATCTGATCGGATTCCTTTATATCGTTAAAGTCCTCAAATACAAGTCCACACTCGAAGCCGGCCTTTACTTCCTTTACATCGTCTTTAAACCGCTTTAGAGATGCCAATGGTCCTTCAA
Organism: uncultured Lachnospiraceae bacterium; assembly: GCA_947589055.1. Taxonomy (GTDB): domain Bacteria; phylum Bacillota; class Clostridia; order Lachnospirales; family Lachnospiraceae; genus CAG-632. The sequence goes on from CANPZL010000047.1 coordinate 9,530, forward strand.
ACAGCTTCTCGTCCTCTCGGAACACCCGATAGGTGGCATTTTTCTGAAGCATACCTTCCAGGACGTAAGAACCTGCGATCACACCTACATTTGACGCTTTATAAGTCTGTCGTACTTCGGCATGACCGATGATCTTCTCTTCATAGATTGGATCCAACATTCCCTTCATAGCGGATTCAATATCCTCGATTGCGTCATAAATGACACGATACAGCCGCAGATCTACCTGTTCCCGATCTGCAATATCCTTTGCCATTGCATCCGGACGTACATTAAATCCGATAATGATCGCATTTGAAGCGGAGGCAAGAATAACGTCGGATTCATTGATAGCGCCCACACCGGCATGAATAACTTTGATCACAACCTCTTCATTGGACAGCTTCATTAAGCTTTGCTTTACCGCTTCTACCGAACCCTGAACGTCCGCTTTAACGACTAAGTTCAGTTCCTTGACATTTCCCGCCTGTATCTGGGAGAACAGGTCATCTAATGACATTTTTGACTTGGTTTCCGCAATCAGTTTTTCTTTTTCGTATGCAATAAAGGCTTCCGCCATGCTTCTGGCTTCCTTTTCGGTCTCGGTGGCGATAAAGATCTCCCCTGCATTCGGTACTCCATTTAAGCCTAAGATCTCCACCGGCGTTGAAGGCCCTGCCTCCTTTACCCGGTTCTGCTTATCATCGAGCATGGCACGTACCTTACCGTGAACACTTCCTGCTGCAACGGTATCTCCTACTTTTAATGTACCCTTTTGTACCAACACCGTCGCTACCGGACCTCTTCCCTTATCCAGCTCTGCTTCAATGACAATTCCCCGTGACTTCCGATCTTTGTTTGCCTTTAGTTCCATAACTTCGGCGGTAAGCAGAATCATTTCCAGCAGGTTATTCAACCCTTCCTTGGTATGAGCGGATACGGGACAGAAAATCGTGGAACCGCCCCATTCCTCTGCCACTAAATCATATTCCATCAGCTCCTGCTTTACCCGTTCGACGTTGGCACTTTCCTTATCAATCTTATTCACTGCTACGATAATTTCCACACCGGCCGCTTTTGCATGATTGATTGCTTCTATTGTCTGCGGCATGACACCGTCATCTGCTGCTACGACCAGAATCGCTATGTCTGTTGACTGCGCTCCACGCATACGCATAGCAGTAAATGCCTCATGTCCCGGCGTATCCAAAAAGGTAATCGTCTGGTTATTGATCTCTACAACCGAAGCACCGATATGCTGCGTTATCCCACCGGCTTCCCCACCGGTTACATTTGTCGTCCGGATAGCATCCAGCAGGGAGGTCTTTCCATGATCCACATGTCCCATGACGCAAACCACCGGCGGCCGGGGAGTCATGGTAGAAGCATCCTCTTCCTCTTCTTTTAAGAGTTCTTCTATCATATCAACCTGCTCTTCTTCCTCTGCGATCACATTGTATTCAAGAGCGATCTCCGCTGCTGTCTCATACTCAATATCTGAATTCACATTTACCATATTTCCTGCCAGAAACAGCTTTTTAATTAACTGATTCACCGGTACATTCAATTTATCTGCCAGTTCCTTCACTGTCATGACCGGTGGAAGGGCTACAGTCCGAATGGTATCCTCCGGTTCCTTCGGCTCCGGCTTCGGTTCCGGCTTGATAAACTGTCCGCTTCGCTTTTCCGGTTTTCCGCTCTGTTTCCCCTTACCGGCGGCCTGTTCAGCAGACCCGTTGTTATTTTTATTCTTTTGATTTCGGTTCTTCTTTCCGTCCTTTTGCTGCTCTGCCTGAAAGGTTACGATTGTATGCTTTTTTCTTTTCTGTGAAGCATTCTGATTATCGGTATTACTGTTCTTCTTTTCCTTTTGCTGGAGTGCAGAATGCTTTCCTTCCGGCTTTTTGGCTTTTTCTTTATCGCTCGTTTGGTTTTTGTCAATCCCGTTTTTAACACTTTCTACACCGGCGTTTTGTTTTGTCGACGATTTTTCGGTTGCCTTTTGCGGCTGCTTTTTTATCTTTTTCTCCGGTTCTTTCGTTTCCTTTTTTGCCGCTTGCTTATCTGCTTTTTTCTCCGTTTCCTTTGTCTCTTTTTTTACCGTTTCTTTTTTAGCAGGCTCCTTTTTTGCCTCCAACGCTTGGCGAACCAGTGTTTCCTCCTCCGGTTCCAATGCTGACTGTGGTTTTTTACCGGTTATTCCGTTTTTCTCCAATATCGCAATTATATCCTTACTCTCTATTCCAAATTCTGCTTTTAATTGAAAAATTTTGGTTTTTGCCATCCGTTACACCTCCATATTGTTCTGAATTTCAATCTGCTTTGCAAGCTCCCGTCCAAATCCTTCCTCCAGCACAGCCAGAGAAGCCCGCATCTGCTTTCCTATACAGTGTCCTAATATTTCTTTTTTACTGTAAACTGCAAATGGCACCTGATAATAATGACAGGAATCTGAGAAATTCTTTTTGGTATTATCCGATGCATCCTCTGCTACGATAACCAAACACGCTTTTCCGGTCTTGATCGCTTTTTCCGTTGCAAATTCTCCACTTGCGATCTTTCCTGCCTTTGCCGCCAGTCCCAGCATGGATAACGCTTTATCTGTCTTCAAGCCTGCCCAACTCCTCACTTAACTGCTGATAGATTTCCTCTGGTATCACCATCCGAAAGGAACGTTCTATGCCTTTGGTTTTCTTTGCTTTTATCAGACATTCCTTTGACCGGCATACATAGGCGCCTCTCCCATTCTTTTTTCCGGTGGCGTCCAATTCCAATCCGCCCTCCGGTGTCCGAATGATTCGAATCATCTCCCGTTTTTCTTTTGCCTGTCCACAGCCGATACACTGCCTCATAACCGCTTTTTTTGCCATATGTCCTTCCTTTCTCCGGTCCGGATCTCCTGTTTTATAAAGCTTCCGATTTACTCTTCTTCCTCCGCATACTGTTTCTCATCCATATATTCTTCTTCCTCTGTCTCTTCCTCTAATGCTTCCGCCTGAGATTCGCTCTTAATATCAATCTTATATCCGGTCAAACGGGCAGCAAGCCTTGCATTCTGTCCTTCCTTCCCGATCGCCAGAGACAACTGATTATCCGGTACCACTACCCTTGCACTTTTCTCGTCCAAATCCACAGTAACCGCCACGACGCCAGAAGGACTTAAAGCATTCTTTATAAAAATAGCCGGATTTTCATTCCAGTTGATAATATCTATTTTTTCGCCCCGTAGATCGTTTACGATGGCATTGACTCTGGAACCGTTTAAGCCAACGCAGGCTCCTACCGGATCCACATTTGCATCGTTCGACCATACAGCAATCTTGGAACGGGAACCGGCCTCTCTGGAAATATTCTTGATCTCTACCGTTCCGTCCGCTACTTCCGTTACTTCCTTTTCAAATAGACGTTTTACCAATTCCGGATGTGTTCTGGAAACTAGGATCTTGGGGCCCTTATTACTTGCCCTTACTTCAATAATATATAGCTTCACCCGTTCTGTCGGGTGGAATACTTCACCGGGAATCTGTTCATTTTCCGTCAGGATAGCATCCGTTTTATCGTCCAAGCTGATGCAGACATTTCTTCCTACATACCGCTGTACCACGCCGGTTACTACATCCTTTTCCTTACACTGAAAATGATTAAAGATCGACTTTCGCTCTTCCTCTTTGATCTTTTGCACTATGACATTTCTAGCATTCTGTGCTGAAATCCGTCCAAAGTTTTTCGGCTGGATTTCCAGTCGGACCACATCTCCGATCTCATAATGTTGGTCCTGCATCTTTGCTTCTTCCAGACTAATCTGCGTAGCAGGATTTTCTACTGTTTCCACAACCTCCCGTTCAACGAATGCAGTAAAGGCACCGGTCTCCCGATCCATCACCACCTGCATATTTACTTCGCCGTCCTTATCCTTCTTATAGGCATCAATGATAGCTTTTTCAATGGTTTCCATAAGGATTTCCCGATCAATTCCCTTTTCCCTTTCAATTTGATTCAGTGCGTCCATGATCTCTGACATTTTTTCTCCTCCTGTTTTCTGACTAAAAATCAAATGCTAACCGGATCAATGCAATCTCGGTTCGTATCAGTTCCATCTCTCCCGTTTCCATCTCCAGAACAACCCGTTTGTCATCATAGGTTTTCAGGATTCCGGTAAATTCTTTTCCGTATTCTCCTGCTTTATAGAGCTTTACCTCTACCTCTTTTCCTATGCTCCGTTCAAAATCCCGTTCCCGTCTCAGAGGACGACCCAAGCCCGGAGAACTCACCTCTAAAATATAAGCCTCTCGTATGAAGTCTTCCTGATCCAGCTTTTCTTCCAATGCCCGGCTGACGGTGACACAGTCATCAATGGTAATGCCTCCTTCTTTATCCACATACACCCGCAGATAATAATTGGCGCCTTCCTTTACATACTCCACATCCCAAAGCTCAAATCCTTCTATATCCAAGATCGGCTGTACCAATGCTTCGCATCGCTGTTCTACCTCTGCCCGTTTCATGAATCCTTCAGCTCCTTTCCACCCTGTCTTGTTTTGATGGGTCTCTCATACATAACATAAGAGTGGACTCACGTCCACTCTTACTGTCATTCTAATATCAAAGCTAAAAGTAGTATAGCATACCCTGTTTCTCTTTGCAAGCCTTATTTCAATAGACATGGTCTTATTGAATGAATTCTTAGTACATGGTAACCTCTACACATTCTACATAATCGTAATCGTCATATTCCAGATAGATATAACTCAGACCATCACTGCTCTGATAGTATACGCCTTCTTCTTCTCCGTTTTCTTCCTTCGTGTCATCCGGCTCTCCAAGACTTGCTTCAACATCTGACCGGGACATTCCCAATGTAATACCGCCATATGCTTCTACATCTGTTGCGGTACAAACAGTGGTATAATTATCAACATTGATACCGGTCACCTGTAATTCATCTACATTATAGATCGTATCGTTTGTGGTATTTTCCAGGAAGCCCCAGAAGCTGCCGCCAAAATCACTGTCAAATACAACAAACTTATAGTCGCCCGCAGCTAATCCGTCATTTTCGATCTCACTTACTGCCTCTGCCGTATCCTCATAATTCACAGCTAAGCTCAATCCCATAGAAGACATACTTCCCGGCATGGTATACAAATGTCCGTCCACAGAAATCTGATTGGTGCCGGATGGCGTATCATAACTGTAATCATCATAATCGTAATTATCAAAGTCATAATCGTTGTCATCTTCCGTGGTGATACCCATATCTTCCAAGATACTAGGCGTTGATAATAATCCTGTCACGGTAAATAAGCTGATCAAAAGCGCAACCGCACCAATGATAATACCGGTAATGCCAAGCCCTTTGCTGCCCTTCTTGACCAGACATATGATACACAAAATGATACCGATCGTTCCAAAAATAAAACCTCCAAAACAACAAGCAGAAAGCAAGCCGATAATACTTAAGATCAAGCCAATGATTCCGCAGACCTTTCCGGCTTTTCCGGCAGGCTGTTCCGGTACAGAGCTGTAATTTGCAGTATAAGCGGCATTATATGTACCATATGTTCCGTTCACAGATGAATCTGTCGTCTGCTGATAAACGCCCTGTGATGCAGAATCCACTCCTGTATATGTTGACTGATAGCCGGTATTGGATACTGTCTCCTGAGCAGGAGCAGGGTCTACCGTATGAAACGGATTCCCTGATAATACGGTCGTACCTTCTTGCGAAGCCGGTTCCTGTGCGGTCTCTGACACAGTCGTCTCCTGCTGTACTCCCGGTGCAGCTGTCTCCTTCGGCTCCTCTGGTGCAGCTGTCTCTTTCGGTACTTCCGGTGCAACTGCCTCCAGCGGACTTCCGCAATTCTGACAGAAGGTATCACCGGGAGCTACTACCGAGCCGCACACATTACATCTTCTTTCTTCCATTTGAAATTCCCTCCTTCATTCACAATCCTATGATATATACCATCTTATACAGGGATTCCCTGTATAAGAACATCTTCAAGATTTGTGAATTTTATATGAACGTATGTAAATGTATATTATCATACTCTTTCATGGTTAGCAATGAAAAAATCTTTCAAATTCCTTCCGATTTCCTGTCAATGACTCCATCTCCGGATCTGCTTTGTTTTCCAAGAAATAATATCGGAACAGCCGTCGGAAAATATATTCATATGTAATTACATCTACGGACTCCCCGATATAAACGACCACACTTTCATACCACACGTCATTGATATAAATATCGATAGTCCCTGCTACATCTCCTTTATTCACCGGTGCCGGAAGCTGTTCCGGGAGATGTTCTTCATACCGCACCGTTTCATGATCCCCCAAAAGCAGAGAGACTGTCGTATCCGTATACAGGGATACTTCCTCTTTTCCTATGCCGTCAGTGACCGGAACCTTTGGAATGCAGTAATTGGAATCAAAAACGGTCTGCATGGCAAAATGTTCCATTCCATAATCCATTAACGTCACGGTATCCTGCCATTTATAAGTTCTATGCGGCGGCCAGCCGGATGCTAAAACTACGGAAACAAGCGTTTTTCCATCCCGTCTTGCCCCACCGACAAAACAGTAGCCGGCTTCCCCGGTAAAACCGGTTTTGATTCCGAATGCTCCGTCATAAGAGGTTAAAAATGCATCTTTATTGGTAACCGAAACCGTTCGTTTCCCATTTATTTCCTGAAAACTGTGGGCAGGCGTTTTGACAAGCTCCAAAAACGCCTGATTCTGAATGGCATAACAGGCAATCAACCCCAGATCACAGGCAGTTGTATAATGGCCTTCTGCATCCAGCCCGTTTGGCGTAACAAAATGGGTATCGTAAGCGCCCAGCTCCTTTGCCTTTTCGTTCATCAGCTCTGCGAATCCTTCTACGGAACCGCCAATATGCTCGGCGATCGCTACCGCAGTGTCATTGTGGGATTCCAGCATCAGCGAATAAAGCAGATCTTTTAAATAGTACTGCTCCCCTTCTCCACCATTCATCTGCACATCCGGCTGAGACGCTGCATTTGCCGAAAACGTCACAACGTCCTCCGGATTTCCCAGCTCCAATGCCAAGATACAGGTCATGATCTTGGTCGTACTTGCCATCGCCCGTCGTTCTTTTCCGTTTTTTTCATACAGGACCCGCCGGCTGTCACCGTCTAACAGAGCGGCAGAGGCAGCGTTTAACTCCAGATCCACCGGATAGGTAGTATCGTCGGCAGTCTCTTCCAGTTCCCATGCGACTTCTCTTCGTTCCTGTGCCAAAGTATAAGGGGTTTCTATGGCAGGATAGATAAAGATTCCGCTCAGGATAAAGCAAACAGCCGCTAAAGCCGCCGACCGCCTGCTTTTCAAATAAGATCTTATTGTCTTTTTTCTGGTATCGTTCCATTGTTTCATAACTAAAACACCTGTCTGTCTGCTTATCATATTTTAT
>CANPZL010000048.1 GCA_947589055.1 uncultured Lachnospiraceae bacterium
GGCAGGATTATTGAGAACATGGGAAAGGTTGACGAGGAAACCCTTGCAAGGATCACCGAGGCGGTGCAGGTACAGGTTGGGGTGTTTGATAAGTATAACAGATAAAAGATAAGACGTATTAGAGCCGGGCAGTTTGTCCGGCTTTTACATACAGAGGTTTGTATGTCATAGGACAATCTGCGAATTGAATAGAATAAAATAAGCAGAAGATAGGAGAGCTAAAGTGTTAGATATATCAGAGGAAAAACTTGATGTAATGGCGGCTGTGGATATTCGGACTGTGGATATAAACACACTGACAGATATTCGGGATATCAAAATTGACACAAAACTGCCCGTAGAAGAAAAACTGGCTTCCTTTGCAAGACAGACAAATAATATCTATGTCCATCGTATGGGAGACTATGTGGTTAAAGTCAGATTTCAAAAGGAGGGAGCGAGTATAGACGATAAGATGGAGGAATACTTGCGGCATTTAGCAGAAATTCACATATAGCGTATTTTTGAAAAAATCGAAAAAGCCTTGAAAGAATCGAAAAGTTATGTTAACCTAAAATCAGGACAAATCAAGGAAACTCTTGAATTTTAGGTTTATTACAGCTTAATAACTTAAAAGTCAGGAGTGATCAAATGAATAAAAAACAATTTCTAGCAGCCATGTACCTCCGTCTTTCAAGGGATGACAGTGATGTCGGAGATGTGACAGACAAGGATGGTAAACTGAAATCCGAAAGTAACAGTATCGGAAATCAGAGAGAGCTGATCAGAGCCTTTATCCATGAACAGCAGGATATCGAATTGTATGATATTTATGTTGATGATGGATTTTCGGGCAGTAATTTCGACAGACCAGAATTTAAAAGAATGATAAGCGACATCGAAGCAGGAAAGGTAAACTGCGTCATTGTAAAAGACCTTTCTCGTTTTGGGCGTGATTATATTGAATCCGGGAGATATATACAAAAAATATTCCCGGCTCTTTCTGTGCGTTTTATTGCGCTTACAGACCATTATGACAGCTTTCACGCGGATGCAGGAGAGAGCGGCATTGTTCTTCCGGTCAAAAACTTCATTAACGATTCCTATTGCAGAGATATTTCCACAAAAGTGAAAAGTCAGTTTGAAGTAAAGAGAAAGAATGGGGAGTGTATTGCTCCGTTTGCCCTTTATGGATACAGAAAGGCAGATAACAACAAAAATCAGCTTGTGGTGGATGATTATGCAGCGGAAATTGTGCGTAGGATTTTTAATTGGAAAATGGAGGGAGTGGCGGTTTCAGCCATAGCGGATAAATTGAATGAACTTGGTATCCTTTCACCCAAAGAGTATAAAAAATCCACAGGCACAAATTACAGAGGGGGATTTTCCGGTGCAGTAAAATCCATGTGGAGCAGTGCCACGGTAAAGCGAATACTGACAAATGAGATGTATCTCGGTCACATGGTGCAGGGGAAAACAGAAAAGATAAATTATAAGCTGAAGAAAAGTGTGGAAAAACCTGAAAAAGATTGGGTTAAGGTGGAAAATACCCATGAGCCGATCATATCGGAAGATGTTTTTCTGGTTGTCCAAAACTTGTTGAAGGTTGATGGACGGGTGAGTCCTGTATCAGAGAAAAACAGTTTTTTTACAGGAATATTGTTTTGTGGGGATTGCGGAGAGCAGATGATAAGAAGGGTAAACCGCTATAAGAACACACAGAGGGTTTACTATATCTGTTCTACCAAAAACCGGGGTGAGGGCTGTACCAGACACAGCATACCGGAAGATGCATTAAAGCAGCTTGTATTGGAAATGGTAACGAAATATGCAAACTGTTTTTTGCAGGAAAAGCAGATGTTTGAAAAAGCTCTGGATATGGAAACAAATTTTGAGTCCATAGTCCATTATGATACAGAAATTGCAAGATTAAAGGAAGAACAGGATAAATATTATTCTCTCTGTTCGGGCTTATATGAGGACTTGAAAGAGGGGATTATCACAAAGAGCGAATTTGAACGTCTGCACAGCGAGTTTAAAAGGAAAGCCGGAGAATTTGAGGAAGCACAGAAAAAACAGGAGTTTATGATTAAGGAACTGTTTAAGAATGGTGTCATCTCTGCAGCAAGGCTCAAGACCATGCAGGACTGTGCACAGCTGAGAGAGATAGACCGTTATACTCTATGCAGTATGGTAAAGAAGATTTCAGTATATGAAAACCACAGAATTGAAATTGAGTTTTATTATACGGATCAGTATCGCATTATGCGGGAAGTCAACAAGAGAATAAAAGACGAACAGAAGAAAACCTGTTTGGCAGAAAGGAGTGCATAAGAATGGGCAGAGTATCCAAGCGAGGTAACTCGTTAAGAAAAACAGCAGGCGTTCAGACAGAACAGAATGTGAAAGTCAGACGATACAGAGCCGGTATCTATGCAAGACTTTCAGCGGATCATGATGAAAGAAAGAATGAATCGGTTGAAGTTCAGATTGAGATTGCAAGGAAATATGTAGAAGAATTTAATCTGAAGAATACGGAAGAAATCATTGACATTATTGATTGTTATACCGATTTGGGAAAGACCGGCAGCAATTTTGAAAGAGAGGGCTTTCTTAGGTTATTGCAGGATATAAGGCTTGGTGAGATAAATTGTGTCATAGTAAAAGATTTGTCAAGGTTTGGCAGGAATTATCTGGAGGCAGGAAATTACATTGAGAAGATATTTCCGTTTTTAGGAGTACGCTTCATTGCAGTTGCTGATGGGTTTGATACCGGAAAGGAAGGCAATGAGAATAAGCAGATGGCTTCCGAAATCAAGAATCTTGTTAACGACATGTACGCAAAGGATTTTTCCAAAAAGGCAAAGCTGCATTTAAAACAGAGGAGAGAAGAAGGCTCTTATGTTGGCGGTCCGCCACCTTATGGATATATGGCGGAATGGAGTGGAAAACGGCGTAGATTGATACCGGATGAAAATACGGTGGATATTGTTCGGTTTATATTTGAGAAATTCGTTGAAACGGAAAGCTATACTGCGGTTGCTGATGAACTGAACCACAGACAGATCAATCCACCTTCTCTGTATAAGAAAACAAAAGAAGTTTACTATACACCCGATGCAGGAGCGTATAAAGGTTGGGATAAGAGTTCGGTGGAGCGAATACTGAAAAGTGAAACCTATACAGGAACTCTGGTGCAGGGAAAAACCAGTATAACTGCAAGGGATGAGAAGAACCGTATTCATAAGCCGGAAGATGACTGGGTGATCACAAAGGATGCACATGAGTCATTGATTGATAGGGAGTTATATCAGAAATCGGTGGAAATCAGAGAAAAAATGAAGGAGCGCAAAGCTTCGTATAATCATCCAACGAAGGGGTATCCGCTTGGGGAAAACATTTTTGATGGTGTACTGTATTGTGGAGTATGCGGCAGAAAAATGACAAGAAGCAGCTATGTAAAGCACTATGCAGATGGGGAAAAAGCAAGGCTTGACGGATATTTCTGCTTAAACAGCGGACAGACGAAAATTAAAGTATGCCCGGACTCTAACCGTATTTCAAAGAATGAGCTGGTGGATATATTGTTACCTCTTATCCGTATGGAATTTGCAGTTTTCCTGAACAAGCCGAATCATTACATGGAGTATGGCAAAGAAAGAATTGCAGAGGCGGTTAAGAAGGCAGAAGCAAGACTAAGGGAAACAGAGGTAAAGATGAGACGTTCTCAGGAGGAAGAAAGCTGTGTATATATTGACTACCGTGCTGGGAAAGTTCCACAAAAGGAATATGTGGCTTTTAAGATGAGGCAGGCAGACATACTGGAAGAATTGAAAAAACAGCAGAAAAGTCAGCAGCAGGAAATAAGAGCATTGGATAAACTCGCCGGAAAATATATGGCAGCGATTAAAGCCCTGTTAAAACTGAAAAGTGGAAAAGAGCTTACAAAGGATATGATAGAGGCGTTTATTTCAAAAATATATGTTTATCCAGGAAAGCGTATAGAGGTTATATTTACCTTTACAGCAGACTGTATGGAAGGGGTGAAGTAGAATGGAGCGTTTGGCATTATATTTACGTTTATCCTTAGAGGACGAGGGAGAAAAGGACGAGAGTAATAGTATAAGCAATCAGAGAAAGCTGATATATGAGTACATACATCACGATTCTGAATTAAGCGGGTATGAGGCTGTGGAGTTTAGTGATGATGGCTTCTCCGGCACCAATATGAACAGACCGGGGATGCAAAAGCTGTTAAAGGAGGTAAAGGCAAATAATATCAGATGTATCATTGTAAAGGATATGTCCCGTTTTTCAAGAGATTATATTGAAATGGGTACTTATCTGAACCAGATATTCCCTTTTATGGGCATTCGTTTTATCGCCATCAATGACCATTATGACAGCAGGGAACATCACGGCAGTACCATAGAGATTGATACCGCATTTCAGACACTTTTATATGATCTTTACAGCAAGGATGTATCGGTTAAGGTAAAGGCTTCTATTGAAAATAAGTGTGCAAAGGGAGAATATGTTTTCGGACAGGTTCCCTTTGGATATGAAAAAAGCAAGGAAGAAAAAAATGCAGTTATTGTAAATGAACGAGAGGCAGAAATTGTGCGCTATATCTTTTCTCTTGCGGTGCAGGGGAAAACCAGTGTACAGATAGCAAGGCAGCTTTTTGAGGAAAATGTACCCACTATCACGCAGATACGAAAGCCGGAAAAGAAATATACAGATGGTAAAGTACGTTCGTGGAGTGCAACAAGTATCAGAAGGATATTGAATAATCGTTTTTATCTGGGAGAAATGGCATACGGAAAATCTGTCTGCAAGTCCGTAGGAAGTCAAAAGACGAGAGCTTTGCCAAAAGAAGATTGGAAAATAATTCGGAACCATCATGAAACTCTCATTTCAGAGGAGATATATGATCAGGTGTCATCTTTCAGAGCGGATTGTTCCACAAAGAGAAACAGAGAGAAGCATCCGCTTACAGGGAAATTGTATTGCGGTGGATGCGGTTATTCCATGATTTATAAACCGCTTAGCGAAAAGAACCGTTACAGGCGGTTTGAGTGCCGAAAACATGCTCTGTTGCAAATACCGAATTGTTGCACTTACTTGAATGCCGATCTGCTTGAAGAAACCGTACTGATGATGCTGAATAAAGAGTTGATGCTTCGTGGAAATGCCATGAAGCAGAATGAAAGCCTATCTTCATTTCAACGGGCAGGCATTCAGTCTCTGAAAAAGAAACTGGAGGAATACAGACAGGAACAAAAACAGATTCGGGCAGAAAAGGATAATTTGTATGAACAGTATGCTTTGAAAGCAATCAGTAGTGAGGAGTATCAGAAACGTTCAAACGAATTGACAGAGCGCTTATCTTCATTATCCGTAAAGGAATCCGATACAGCGGGAAAACTTGCTGCATTGGAAAGCGAGTACCAGAAAGCGGAGGCTGATATGAAGCAGATTATCCGGTATTCGCATATTGAGGAATTGACGCAGGAAGTGGTTGATACTTTTATTAGAAAAGTTTATGCTTATAAAGATAAACGGATTGAGATTGAGTGGAATTTCAGCATGGATTGTGGTGTAAGTCAGGCAAATGCAACTTAGCATTAACTTTTCATCAATTTTTGCCGGACTTAGCAACTATTTCGCATCAACCCAACGAAGTTATGCCGGATGACGAGGTTTTTATTTGAAAAAAATGAAAAAAGTTCTTAACAATAACTTGACATCAACGGGATACGGAACATTGGATCTATATGGCGTCTTTCAAGGCTTGCAGCAGGGGCTGCCATAGAGAAAGCCGGTATTGCCTTATGCAAGTGTATAGACAAGAGTTTTTTTGTAAACATTGCCGATTCAACAAAGGAGTATGAAAAAATCACTTGCTCTTGTTAAAAAGAAGCGATATAGTGGATAAAAATAATACCTGTGATCCTTGCTTTTGGAAAGGGAGAAAAATGAAACGAAAGCTTAAACAGTATATAAAAAAAATAGATCAGCTTCTTGAGCAGCCTCCGGAGGATTTGGATTATGAGGAGCTTCAACGACAGCATCTGGTTCAGATTCGGTTTTTTATGCATGAACGTCTGGTGCATGAGATCGTCATGGCATTATTTGCCCTGATTACGGTAATGGTATTCTTGGTAACGGTCTTGGTTCCCCGTTTGGTTTTTATCCTATTGCTGGTTGCTTTGCTGATCTTACTGATTCCCTATGTGATGCATTATTATGTATTGGAAAATGGGGTACAATATATGTATGAACAGTATGATGAGATGGAGCAGAGAAAAAATACCGCCAGTCTTGATTAACGACTGGCGGTAAAGAGATTGCGTCTAACGGGTGGTGTTTGCACGTCCGGAATTACCAGTTGATGAACCGTTAGTACCATTGCCTTCGGTGCTTCCCGCATTACTGTTTCCAGAATTGCTGCTTCCGTTTTGATTGTCGTCGGAAAAGCTTCCGTTGGTAACATCATTTACCATATTGTCGGCATCGTCTGTTACATCACGGATCACATCGCCGGCACCATCTGCAACATCCTCGACAGCATTTCCTGCGTCGTCTACCATGTTTCCAATGTCATTTCCTACATTGTTTACAGCGTTTCCTGCATCATTTGCCATATTGCTGTTGGTAGAAGAATTTCCGGTGGTATTGTTCCGGCAGCCGGTCATGACAAATGTAAGCAACGTAAGACAACCGCACAAAATCATGATTTTTTTCATCTTTTTCATAATCAGACTCCTTTGCGTTTTCAATTTTTTGAAGCCAGGCTCCACTAGGATAACAGGAGATACGGATTGTATTCCCTGTCAATACTCATAGTATTGCCGATTTTTCAAAAAATATTGCTCCGGCAAAAGGAAAAAATTTCAAATTATTCTTCAACTGAATCGTAAAACTGTTTTCCACGATGATCGAGGGTATATGGCTCCGGATAAATCAGCTCGGAGATGGTAACAAAGGAATAGCCGGCTTCCTCTAAGCGGCAGAGCAGGGAGTCCAGAGCGGCGCTGGTGTAGGTGGCGCCATTATGCAAAAGAACGATGGCGCCGTTTTCCAGATCCGGATCCTCCATGACGGTCTTAATTATGCTTTCCGCACCATAATCTTTCCAATCAACGGAATCGACACTTTGATTGATGCTGGAATAACCGCAGGTATGAGCCACAGCCACGACCGTATCATTCCAATCACTATAAGGCGCTCGAAAGGCAGTCATGGAGCAGCCGGTTAAAGCCTGTACCTGCTGATGGCATTCCATGATCTCACGGGTCATTTCCGCTTCACTCAGGGCCGGCATATGCTGGTGGTTGGTTCCATGATTGCCAAGCTCATGACCGGCCTCATAAATGGCGGTCACAGCATCTGGATATTTATCGACCCAGTCACCGGAAACAAAAAAGGTTGCTTTTGCCTGATGACGGGACAGGATAGATAGGATCGTATCCAGATCCTCATCCCCCCAAGCGGCGTCAAAAGTCAGAGCGATCACAGGTTCTTGGGTATCTACGCAGTAGATAGGAAGCTCCTTTCGGACCGGCGTGGAAAGGGCGGGGGTAATGGCGGCTTCCTGATAGATTTTCTGTTGATGGAAAACGGCTGTATAAAAACAGATGGCAACCAGTAGGATCAGAGTAAGCGTCCGCATATACGATACGTTAATATTCTGACTAATGGAAGGCGCAAAAGATTCCCGCAGTACAGCGGGAAAACGATTGATAAGCTGAGTGAATAGTTTCATATGACTGGTATCCGTCAGTTTTGATGATAGTTTATGAATCGGTCTTGAAATTTATTACTGAATAGAGCTTATCCGAGATGGTCAGCCGGTTATATTGTTCCAGATATGCTTCTTTAGACAGACTGGTGATATAGTTTCGGATAAATTGTTTTTTACAGCCCTTACGGTTCAGAATATCGGCTGCCTTATTATATGCAATGGCAGCTTCTTCCTCAGTGGGATACCGGCCGATGATATAGTTCCCATTGATATGAATGGAGGCGGTATAACGCTGTCTTCCCATGTGCTGTTCTACGCAGACACCCATGAAATGATTCAATACCTTGATATTCTGATACCGATAATCCCGGTTGTCACCGTTTGAAAACAGGTAGTCTCTGCCTTCTACCGCAAATTTTCGAATGCCATACCGGGACAAGATGGAATACTGACTGCCATAATGACAGACGAACAGGTAGCCCCCACGCTGCTGGATGGTATGAGAGGAGTAGAAGAACAGATCGTCCTTATCAAACTTTAATGCATAGTCCGGTCCCAGATAATAAAGAAAATACTGGGGATACAGCAAAATAGGTGTTTTGATGTAAACGCCGCTTGCCCGAAGATTGACCATGACTACGAATTTTTCAAAGGAAAGGGCATTCGCCGGGGAATAGTGTTCTACTGTGTACGAAGGATTCTTTAATATTGAAAGCGCCTCCGTATAGGCTTTGTTTGCAGTCTCCGGCTGGTCAAAACTGCCTAGGCTGATGTGTTTGTTTTCGTGGGTGATGGAAGCCCGATAATAACGGGTTCCGTCCGAATGATATGCGATTGCAACACCGGGTAAAATTGCCATAATCTGCAAGTCCTTTCTATACAGAATATATCTTTATTTTAGTATAAACAGGTGAAAAGTGCAAGTTAGATTCTGATTTTACAACAAAAAAGTGAGAATTAAGACAAAAATATTAAAAATTGTGAAAAATATAAGTTGAAGATATTAAAAAATATGGACAATTCAAGGGAAGAAGTGTATAATGTTAAACAAGATAATAGAATATGAAAGAATGGAAAATAAGGGTTACAGCCTTGCGTATAAGAAAAGACTGAAAAAAGTGTAGAATTAGATAGAAAATTAGGAAAAGGAGGAATGCATATGGGAAAGCAGGAGTCAAAATTCGATCTACATGAGATGCAAATGTATTTTGAGACGGAAATCCAAAACGTACATACCCTAAGCGATCTGGAATTAAATGAAAATGATTTCCGGCGTTTGGGAATTCGGTTGAAATCTCTGATCGCATTTGCCAATCATAGTAACTTTGCAGATGATTTTATGCTGTGTGTTGCCATATATGCCGCTTATCAGTTTATTTACTGGGATGAGAGATATACTCGGTTTAACCGGGAGCTGTTTCAGATGTTTGAAGGGCAGTCCCAGTATACCCAAAGGCATCAGCTGCTGATGTTTCTGGAATGTTTTCATGATTTCGGATTAAACAGCTATCAGATTCACACTGGCAATCTGCTGCATGATTGTGAACAGCTTGCTGCAAGACATGCCGGCATTCCGATGGAAGAGCGTGGAATGGTTTTTGATCTGGTTGGCAGATACCTATGTGTTGACTGTGATACCGCCCTGCATTCCATTCAACCTTTTCTGCCCCGTAAGACCAGACATATCATGACCTGTCTGGACAAACCGGTGCGGCTTACGCTGATAGATGAACTGCAAATGCTGCTGCGGCGGCTGGAAATGCCCAATGTAACTTTGGAAGGTATGATAAAAGCATTTCCGGATATTTCTCTTTCGTTGATTTCTTATAGCTGGTACTGGCATGAGAACCTGTCGATGAATGCGGAAAGCGTATAAAAACCATCAGCCGGAAAGGTATTTTAAGAATTGTAAGTGTGTTTGGTATAAAATGAGTCGGACGATAAGCCGGGTTATGTCGTTGGGTGATCATCTATCTAGACCGGCCGTTACCGGCCGGTTCCAGCGACCTACCCGAAAGCACAGCGGGCAACTGTATCGCTTTCTGTTCGGTCTTGCTTCGAGTGGAGTTTACAGAGCCTTGTCTGTTACCAGCCAAGCGGTGAGCTCTTACCTCGCCGTTCCACCCTTACCAGGAAATTCCTGGCGGTCTATTTCTGTTGCACTGGTCTGGGAGTCGCCTCCACCGGACGTTATCCGGCACCCTGCCCTGTGAAGCCCGGACTTTCCTCATCTGCGGCCTTTCGGCACTTGCAGCTGCGATCACCTGTCCGACTCAATAGGGATTGTAGCATTCTCTTTTTTGTTTGTAAAGAGAGGAAACTACAAGATATAGTAGGGTTCTGGAAAAAACGACCGGCAATTTAAACAAAATAAATTCCATTTTATGTATAATAAAACGAAAAACCAGTGATTCCCTTGACCTTTTATCCCATTCAGAATATAATGGCAACACAGATGTAACAATTATGTAACATTTGGAAATAAGTCATTAACACTTGAAAGGGAATTGGGAATGGAAAAGCAACTATTGCAATTCATGAATAACGTAAAAGCGTATTGTAAGCGTGTCCTGCTGCTGCTGGGTTCCGCTTCCTTTGCGTGTGCTGCGTTAATCACTGCAAATGGGGAAGCTGCCAAAAACGTCCTGCCTTTTAAACAGGCGGCGTTAAGCCAATATACAGAAGAATATAAGGCTTATGCCTTTGGAGAAATACAGCATGCGGACTATGAAGCCATACAGAATCAGGTGATGGTGGCGGATGCATTGTCCCGTGCCGGTGAACAGGAACCGGAATCTGCGGATGTAGAGGTAAAGGAGACGGAAATGGTGGCACAAAGCTATACCGCACCGTCTGCGGCACCGGTCTATGCGGATCCCTCCATGAGTGGATATGAATACTTAGGTACTTATCTGACGACTGGCTACTGTCCTTGTGCAAGGTGCTGTGGAAAGGTCAATGGGATTACCGCAAGCGGCGTTGCTGCAAGGGCAAATCATACCATAGCGGCTGATACTAGGGTACTGCCTTTTGGAAGTCAGGTGGTGGTAAACGGAACCGTTTATACGGTGGAAGACCGGGGCGGAGCGATTCAGGGAAACCGGATCGATATTTTCTTTGCCAGCCATCAGGAAGCGTTAAATTACGGAAAACGATATGTCAAGGTATACCGGTACGTAGGGACCAGTGAAAATGCGTCGGCCGCAGCAGCGGAAACCCTTTCGGATACCCCGGACTTGGTAAATCAGGAAACAGCAGATACAATGACAACGGAGGAAAGTACGACGGAAGCATCAACCCAGGGAAATCCGACTACTGCTGCAGAGCAGGAAAGCAGTACGGAAACCGTTCCTGCCGCTTCGGAGACGACAGAACAAAGCACAGCAGCCATGGATTCCGTTTCCAGATAATAAAAATAGAAATGATAGCCTTAAATGGAAGGATTTCCTTCTGTTTAAGGCTTTATTTTCGTATTTGCTCCTATTGTGCTTCCTCTGCTTTTATGCTAAAATAACCACGTGCAGATGAGTGATTACGGAGGGTTTACAGTGCTTTATCCAAAAGAAGAATTTGGCTCGACCTATCAGATTCCCTTTGCGGAATTCTATAAGAAAGGGTATCGGGCAATTATTTTTGATATTGATAATACTTTGGTTCCACATGGAGCGCCGGCGGATGAACGGTCAAAAAAGCTGTGCCGGGATTTACGGACGATTGGATTTCAGGTCTGCTTTTTATCAAATAATAACACGAAGCGGGTGGCACCTTTTGCAAAGGCTCTGGAAGCAAAATATGTCAGTAATGCAGGGAAACCTTTTAAGAAGGGATATTTAGAGGCGGCAAGACTGCTAAAGGTCGATCCGAAGCGGATTTTATTTATCGGGGATCAGATCTTTACGGATATTCTGGGGGCAAACCGAGTGGGATATTACAGTATTTTGGTAGGGCCTATCGGAAAATATGAGAATTTCTGGATCGTTTTTAAGCGTGTGACAGAACGGATCGAATTGTTTTTCTATCGGAGAAGTAAGGCGTATAAAGGCAATAAACCGAACCGTAACGGTTATGAAAAAAACATTCCGGAGGAATATCGTTAGCAGGAGGGAAAAGGATGAAGGGGCAGATTGACGGTAATACCCGGTTGATGGGGTTGATCGGTAATCCGGTTGCACATACTCTCTCTCCGGTTATTCATAATACCTTAAATGAATTAACAGGACGAAATGGTGTTTATGTTCCTTTTCCGGTTCAGGAAGAAGCGGTAGGACTTGCTGTCCGGGGAGCGTATGCGTTGGATATATTAGGCTTAAATGTAACCGTTCCGTATAAGCAGGCAGTCATATCTGCCTTGCAGTCGGTTGACCCGGCGGCAGCCGCTATCGGAGCTGTGAATACGCTGGTACGAAGCGAGGGCGGCTATAAAGGTTATAATACGGATATGCCGGGACTGCTTCGGGCGATTTCTTCGGAAGGAATCCAGCTGAAAGGAAAAACGGTTGTAATTCTTGGCGCCGGTGGTGCGGCAAAGGCAGTGGCATATCTGTGTATGCAGGAGAAGGCAGAGCGTATCTATCTCCTGAACCGTACAGTGGAAAGAGCGAGGGATATTGCAGAGAGTTTAAACCGCTGTTTTGGCCGCAGCGGCATTACACCAATGGAAGTAAAGGAATACAGACAGCTGCCGGAAGGTCCGTGGATCGTATTTCAGTGTACGACCCTGGGCTTGTATCCGGAAACAAAGCGGGTCGTTATAGAGGATACATGGTTTTATCAGCAGACGGCTATCGGAATCGATCTGATCTATAATCCGGCAAAAACCCTGTTTATGCAGCTGGTGGAAAAAGCCGGAGGACGGGCGCAGAACGGATTAAAGATGCTGCTATATCAGGGGATTATCGCATACGAGCTATGGAATCATACGGAAATTCCGGAAGAAATGGCGGAGCAGGTTTATGACCGCTTGTATGAAGCGGTTCATCCGGCAGGAGACAATATCGTTTTAATCGGGTTTATGGGGTCCGGAAAAACAACGGTGGGACATCGTTTGGAACAGTACGGATACTCGTTTATTGATACAGACGCCTATATTGAAGCCAGAGAAGGCAGAAGCATTACCCGTATTTTTGAAGAAGAGGGAGAGGAATACTTCCGAAATGTGGAAACGGAGGTACTCTCTGAATTATGTACGAATACGAAACATTCCGTGCTTTCTGTAGGCGGCGGTACTCCGCTGCGGCGGGAAAATGCCCGGCTGCTCCGGGAGTTAGGCGAGGTGTTTTATCTGGAAGCTTCAGAGGAAGAGATTTGGAAGCGGATAGGAGCGGATACGAATCGTCCGCTTTTGCAGTGTGAACAGCCGATGGAACGGATAAAGGAGCTGTTAGCCGCCCGACGTCCGATCTATGAGGCGGCAGCCCGGTATCGGATACCTACCGGGGGACGGGTGATTGACGAGATAGCAAAGGAAATATATCATGATAGAACAGAAAGGAATGGGATATGAAAGTATTAGTGATAAATGGACCCAATATCAATTTTCTGGGAATCCGGGAAAAGGGAATCTATGGCGAGGAGAGCTATGACAGTCTGTGTCAGCGCCTTTTGCAAAAAGCAAAACAGCTGGGAATTGAGCTGGAATTGTTCCAGAGTAATTCGGAGGGTGGTCTGATCGACCGGATTCAAGACGCCTATCGTGACGGAACGGAAGGAATCATCATCAATCCGGGAGCGTATACCCACTACAGTTATGCGCTGCGGGATGCGTTGGCTTCTGTTCCCATGCCAAAGCTGGAGGTCCATATTTCCAATATCCATCAGCGGGAAGAATTCCGGCATAATTCGGTGACAGCACCGGTGTGTAATGCACAGATGACAGGTTTTGGACTGCTGGGTTATGAGCTTGCATTGGAGGCGATGGCGGATTGGCTGTCGAAAAAGTAGTTGAAAAATACAGGGTTCTATTATAAAATAAAGCGATGAGAGATTTCTGCGTGTATAAGGAGGATAAAATAGAATGATTTCAGCAGGGGATTTCAGGAATGGCGTTACCATTGAGTTAGAAGGAAATGTTTACCAGATCATTGAATTTCAGCATGTAAAACCGGGTAAGGGCGCTGCTTTTGTCCGGACAAAGCTTAAGAATATCAAGACCGGCGGTGTGATTGAAAAGACCTTCCGTCCGACGGAGAAGTGCGAGAATGCACATATTGACCGGAAGGAAATGCAGTATCTGTACAGTGACGGGGATCTTTATCACTTTATGGATACGGAAACTTATGACCAGATAGCATTAAACAGCGATCAGATCGGGGATTCCTTAAAGTTTGTAAAAGAAAACGATATGGTGAAGATGATGTCGCATAAGGGAGAAGTCTTTGCTGTAGAACCGCCATTGTTTGTGGAGCTGGAGATTACGGAGTGTGAGCCGGGAGTAAAAGGAGATACCGCTACCGGTGCGACTAAGCCCTGCACAGTGGAGACTGGCGCAACGCTTATGGTTCCGCTGTTTGTAAATCAGGGGGATGTGATTAAGATTGATACCAGAACCGGTGAATATTTATCCAGAGTGTAAATGACGCTTAAATACAGGTAGAAGAATAAGCCAGTTAAAGCCTTAGACAGAAGGAAAAGTCTGTCTGGGGCTTTTTCTTTTTGTTCTAATTCCGGTTCCCGTTCATATATTTAGATAACGGAGATCCGACTGCCGATGATTTGAAAAAAGGCGGCTTGCAGATCCCCTGCATGAGAGGAGGAAAAAATTGGACAAGGAACAGGAATTATGGAAAGTGTTTTCCGTAAGATTACGGCATATTTTACAGGAACTTCAGCTGGAATTTGACCGATTACAGGAGATCCGGCTGCGGGTACAGGAACCACTGCTGGTCGTTTATGACAACCAGGAATTTTTTGTGGAGGAAAGCGGACGTTTGAACTCTGAAATGGAGGGCAGCTATATTGTGACGATGGAGGATATACGGAATACGCTGGATTTCATCAGCCGGTATTCGCTGTATGCTTATGAGGATGAGATCCGGCAGGGCTTCATAACGATTCAGGGCGGACACCGGGTCGGTATCGCAGGAAAGGTCGTGATGGAAGATCGGAATATCAAAACGATCCGGCATATCTCATTCTTAAATATCCGATTGTCCCATCAGGTAAAAGGCTGTGGAAACGATCTGCTTCCCTACATCGGTGATGAAAACGGAATCCGGCACACGCTAATCATATCCCCGCCAAGATGCGGGAAAACCACTCTTTTACGGGATTTGATCCGGCAGCTGTCAGATGGCACAAAAAAACGAAAAGGGGTAACGGTGGGAGTGGTGGATGAGCGTTCGGAAATCGGCGCCTGCTATCAGGGTGTTCCGCAAAATGATCTGGGAAAGCGTACCGATGTGTTGGATTGCTGCCCGAAGGCTTACGGCATGCTGATGCTGATCCGTTCCATGTCACCGGTGGTGGTGGCAGTAGATGAGATTGGAAGTCAGGAGGATATTGAAGCGATCGAATATGTGATCAATGCAGGCTGTTCAATCTTGGCGACGGTTCATGGAAACTCCATTGAGGATATTCGGAATAAACCGGTTCTGCGGCGGCTGGTTGAGGAACGGATCTTTGAACGATATGTGGTTCTGAACAATAAAGGGGGAATCGGACATATTGAACGAATTTTTGATGCACAGGGAAACAGTCTGTAAACTGTTTGGAATCGTGTGTATCCTGATCGCAGGTGCAGGATGCGGCGCTTATTACAGCAGGCGGCTGCGGCAGCAGCTGGAGCAGCTGCGACAGCTTCAGCAGCTGGTACAGCTCTTGCACGGGGAGATTAAATACCAGTGCAGTACCCTGCCGGAGGCGTTTGAACGCTGCGGCAGACAGATTGACAGTGAATGCGGAGACTGGCTGCAAAGGATCGGGCAGCGGTTGAATGCGATGGAAGGGACCGGATTTTTAGAGATCTGGGAACAGCAGTTAAAGGAGCTGAAAGAGAGAACGGAATTAAATGCGGTTCATATTGAGGAGCTGAGGCGGCTTGGCAGCCAGCTTTCCTATCCGGATAAGGATACCCAGTTGGGAGCGTTAGAGCTTTATCAGCAGCGGCTAAGGCAGCAGGAGGAAACTCTGACGAAGGAACTGCCGGGAAAACGGAAGCTGGGAACTGCATTAGGACTTCTGGGAAGCATTTTTCTGGTGCTGGTACTGATTTAGGATGGGAGACAAGCTATGACGATTGGATTGATATTTAAAATTGCGGCGGTAGGGATTCTGGTAGCACTTTTAAATCAGATCCTGAAGCATTCCGGCAGGGAAGAACATGCGTATCTGGTTAGTCTGGCGGGGTTGATCCTAGTATTGACATGGATTATCCCGTATATATATGACCTGTTTACCGCCATTCAGTCCTTGTTTCAAATATAAAGGGAAAGGATGAAAAGCGATTGGAATTGTCAGTGATACAGCTTGCACTTTTGGCTGTGGTCGGAGTGCTTGCTGCTATGGTATGCAAAAAGCAGCATCTGGAATTCAGTACCGTGATCAGTATGGGAATCTGTATTTTTCTTATGGTTTTTGTGGTACAGGCTGTGGATGGACTTCTTGCGTTTTTATATTCCCTTGCCGGTGTTATGAACCTGCAATACATAGGAATACTCTTAAAGCTGATCGGGATTGCTTATGTCTGTGAATTCGCTTCCGGGCTTTGCCGGGATGCCGGCTATCAGGCAGTATCCGGACAGATTGAGATGGCGGCCAGAGTGGCAATGATGATGCTGACGATACCGATCATGCAGTCTATTATTCAGACCATTGAGCAGTTCTTATCCGGATAGGGATGGATTAAATATCCGGAAAAAGGGGGCGGTTCAAATGGGAA
>CANPZL010000049.1 GCA_947589055.1 uncultured Lachnospiraceae bacterium
CGATGGTCTGTATCAAAGAGGTTTCCGAACGCAGGAACCCTTCCTTATCCGCATCTAAAATGGCAACCAGCGTAATCTCCGGAATATCCAATCCCTCCCGCAGCAGATTGATACCTACCAACACATCAAAAACACCCAGCCGCAGATCCCGTACAATCTCGATCCGCTCTAAGGTATCAATATCCGAGTGAAGGTATTTCACCTTAATACCAGCCTCACGCATATATTCCGTCAAATCCTCTGCCATCCGCTTTGTCAGTGTCGTTACCAATACTTTATTGCCCTTCTCTGTTTCCCGGTTCACTTCGGAGATCAGATCATCAATCTGTCCCTCTACCGGCCTTACATCAATCTCCGGATCCAAAAGACCGGTCGGCCTAAGGATCTGCTCTGCCCGCAGCATCTCATGCTCCGACTCATACACCGACGGAGTTGCGGAAACAAATAACAGCTGGTCGATCTTTGACTCGAATTCTTCAAAATTCAGGGGGCGGTTATCCAAAGCGGAAGGAAGCCGAAAGCCATAGTCCACCAGTGTAGTTTTTCGGGAACGGTCTCCGGCATACATACCCCGAATCTGTGGTACCGTGATATGGGATTCATCTATGATCATCAGAAAATCATCCTTAAAAAATTCCAGCAGGGTATTCGGCGTCGCTCCGGGCTCCAATCCTGCAAGCGGTCTGGAATAATTCTCGATACCGGAGCAAAAGCCGGTTTCCCGCAGCATCTCCATATCAAAGTTTGTCCGTTCCGCAATCCTCTGGGCCTCGATCAGCTTTTCCCGTTCCTTAAAATAACGTACCCGTTCTTCCAGCTCAGCCTTGATCTCCACGATGGCATGTTCCATTTTATCCCTTGCCACAACATAATGCGAGGCAGGGAAAATACAGGTAAAATTAAGAGACCGATGAATCTCTCCGGTCAACGGATCGAATTCTGTGATCCGATCAATCTCATCGCCGAAAAATTCCACCCGCACTGCATCGTCAAAGGTGGATACCGGGAGAATCTCCAACACATCGCCCTTCACCCGGAATGTCCCCCGCTTGAAATCCATTTCATTCCTGACATATTGTATATCGATCAGCTCCCGGATCACATCATCTCTATCCTTATTCATACCGGGCCGAAGGGAAATCATCATCTCCCGATAATCATCCGGGTCACCGATACCATAGATACAGGAAACCGAGGATACCACGATCACGTCCCGGCGTTCGATCAATGCCGCTGTCGCACTATGCCGCAGCTTATCAATCTCATCATTTACTGCCGAATCCTTTGCAATATAAGTATCCGTAGACGGTACATAGGCCTCCGGCTGGTAATAATCATAGTAGGACACAAAATATTCTACTGCGTTATGCGGAAAAAACGCTTTAAATTCACTGTAAAGCTGTGCGGCTAAGGTTTTATTATGTGCAATGATCAACGTCGGTTTATTCAGCCTTGCAATCACATTTGCCATTGTAAAGGTCTTACCGGAACCGGTAACCCCCAGCAGTGTCTGCATCTGGTTTCCTTCCTGAAATCCTTTCACCAGCGCTTCGATCGCCTGCGGCTGGTCGCCGGTTGGCTGATATTCCGATACCAGTTCAAAATGATCCATCTATTTCTCCTTTATGAAACCGTTTTATCGTATTTCCCGTTCCTATCTCCGGATAATAAAACTTCCTTCCCTTTCGCTTCAATGATTAGAACAAATGTTCTAGCCTATTTTACTCCATATGATTTTCCCTGTCAATCCTGTTACAGATATTACCAAAGGACTACTATACCGCTTTCATCATTCAATATAAAACTCTTCCCCATTATCCAGACAAATGGCGCCAAGCCTTCCTCCATAACTACAGCCACAGTCAATGGCAATATGCCGATTCCCTTTATAAATGAAATCCGGTCTGGGATTTTCCTGTATTGCCCTGGTAGGGATATGTCCGGTAACCAGATATTTATCCGGAAAATAAACCTTGGAATAATCTACTTTTTCAAATATCATTTCATGAAGCTGATAATCCTCCAAAGGTCTGTCCACAGAAAAGTTAGAGAGGCCTGCATGCACCAAAACATAAGTCTCTCCCTTCACCTGTATTTCTTCATAGAGGGAAAATTCTTCCAGATAATCAAGAATATCCCACTGCGTATCCCGATCCAGCCTCTGAAACTCCTCGATCGTCTCCTGTCCGCCTTCTCTCTGCCATTCCAGTAGTCCCTGTAAAATATCCGCACTTATGGTTTTCAGACTGCTTTCAGTAATCTCCGTCATTAAAAACCGCAGACAGGAGATCGCCATGTACTCATGATTTCCTATTATTGGTATCACATTAAAGCGGAGCATCATATCCTGTAAAAGCTTCACAGACTGTTTTCCCCGGTCGATGACATCTCCCACTACATACAGCCAATCGAAGTCAGAAAAATGGATTTGCTTCAACAGTTTCTGATACTTATCATAATCCCCATGAATATCGCTTACACAATAAACCGCCATATTTTTATCCTTTCTGCCAAAAACCGCCACCTGCATTTTCATTTCATCCCTATATCAAACATTATAAAACAGGATTTTCAGGTGCTATTCTTGACTATATAACTATGTTTTTTTATAATATACTTACTTTATAGCTTACAAGTATGAAATTTGTTTTACAAGGGGGTACCTATGAAAAAGAAAGCTGCAAGCTGGATCCCTTCCGGCTTATTTACCATTATAACCGCTCTTGCTACCTTTTATTGCCTGTTAGAGTATCGGGAATCCGTACTTATCATCGGAATTGCAAGCCTCTTACTGTTGGCTTCTGCATTCTGGCTCTTTACCTGTCTTAACCGCATCGCACGGGAGCGTGCCGAAGCAGCTAAGGATATAGGAAAAGAGCAGCGGGAACGCATGAATTATGAAGGCATGAAGCTTCAGGGAGAAGAACTGATCCGTTTGGTCAATTCACTGGGAAAAGGCATCTATGTTTACAATAAACGTACCAGTGAATGTATGCAGTCTCTCTTCGATCAAGTGTTAAAAACCCAGCAGCTCAATGAGCAGTTGGTGAATCTGCTGATTCAAAACCAGACAAAGACCGCTAAATTTCAGGTAAAATATAATCAGGAGGAAACAAACCGCCTGATTATGGCAATGAAAGAAAACAACGATAAGCTTAACCATGAATTATCGGGAAAACTGACCGAGATCACAACCTGTGTTCAAACACAGCAAACC
Organism: uncultured Lachnospiraceae bacterium; assembly: GCA_947589055.1. GTDB lineage: Bacteria > Bacillota > Clostridia > Lachnospirales > Lachnospiraceae > CAG-632. Next base: position 3,218 of record CANPZL010000049.1, read on the forward strand.
CAATTTGATACCTTTCCCGCCGGTGCAGTCCTATCCCCCATTCCTGCTGAAACAGAACCTGTTCTGCCTTCTGCCAACTCTGAGGAAACTGCTCTACCGGAAATAGAAACGGAACCCGCACCTGTCGACAGTTCTGCTTCTTCTGAACCGGCTGTTCCAGAAACAGAACCCGAACCTGTTGACAGTTCCGCTTCTGCCGAGACAGCAGAACCGACGATTCCTCCTATCTCTGACGACCCGAATAAACAGCTTTCACCCGAAGAGATTGCCGCATTATTTGCCGCTCTTGGCTGATAGTAAGACACTGTCCGCATTTTTGAATATCGATGCACAATAAAACCGTCACGCTTTAACGTGACGGTCTATTTTATTCACTTAATAGTTCCATTGCCTTTTGAAGCTGCACATCCTGTTCTTCCGGTATGACCGGTTCATAGAGCAGTTCCTCCGGCAGTTCTACTACCACGTCCGGCTCAATGCCTATCTCATGTATGTCATTTCCGTTCGGTGTAAAATACTTTTCGATTGTCAGCTTAACAGCAGAACCGTCTGAAAGAGGAATTACCCGCTGTACGATTCCCTTACCAAAGGTTGTCGTTCCTACCAGGGTTGCAACACCATGATCCTGCATACAACCGGCAAAAATCTCAGAAGCACTGGCACTGCTGCCATTTACCAACACTACCATCGGCAGATGGAAGGATTCCTTGTCCGTAGCTTCAAAGGATTCTGCGATATTTCCTTCCTTATCCTTTGTATATACAATGACGCCGCTGTCTAAAATCCGGTCACACATATCCACGACGACATCGACATAACCGCCCGGATTGTTCCGCAAGTCAACGATCAAAGACTGCATACCTTGATTCTCTAAATCTTCCAACGCTAAGGCAAACTGTTTGCCGGTGGCTTCGTAAAAGTCTGTTACTTCTATGTATCCGATATTATTTTCCTTCATTTCATAGCTTACAGTAGAATTATCAATTTTACGCCGCTCGATGGTCAGTGTCAGTTCTTCGTCCGTACTGGGCCGGTACACATTCACATCTACTGTAGTTCCCGGCTCGCCTTTAATCCATGTCACCACTTCGGATACATCTTCACCGTCTAGTTCTTTTCCATTAACTCCTATGATCTGGTCTTTCGGAAGCATTCCCGCTTCCTCCGCACCGCTTCCCTGAAATACTCGTATAACGGTCAGCACCTTTGTCTCAGCGTCCTGCTGGATAGATACGCCGATTCCCTCATAAGAGCCGGTAGACGTATCCATCATTTCTTCATACTCTTCTGCTGTATAATATACGGAGTAGGGGTCGTCTAAGCTTTCCAACAGCCCTTTATACAGATATTCCTCCCGCTCTGCATCATCACTTGCTTCAAAATAGAAGTATTCGTCGATCAAGCCATTGATATATTCAACCTTTTCCTCCACATCATCATTATAAACGGAATTTCCGGAAGAATGACTTACCGCATGATTCCCGGTACTGCTCCCGCTGCTAAACGGATAGGGCAGATTCAGACATCCGCAAGTTACAGCGGCTGTCAGCAGCAATCCGACTCCCGCCTTCATTATTTTTCTCATATTCATGTTCCTTTCTACCTGTTGGATTTCCTTCTCCCCTAAAATCCTTTTTCAAGTATATCTCTATTGGAAATAGGTAAGCGGGTCTACTGCATATACACTCCGCACCGGTGAAATACCGCCCTGACAGACTTCAAAATGAAGATGTCTTCCTTGTGTGGCGCCGGTAGCTCCGGACAGCATAATCGTATCCCCTGCATTTACATATTGCCCTTCTGAGACATATAAGACGGACGCATGCATATAAACCGTATACAGACCGTTTCCATGACTGATGATGATCCAGTTGCCTGCGGTCGCACTATATCTGGCGATTACTACCACTCCGCTGGCGGCTGCAACCACCGGTGTTCCATCCGGACAGCCAATATCTACGCCGAAATGATTTGCAGTTACTACACCGGACGCTTCTCTTCTTCCAAACGGAGAATTGATCCTCGTACTGGAGGGAACCGGCCAAGTCAACGCACCGCCGGAATACGGTACAAAAGTACCGCCGGAGTTATTCATCGCCTGTGCTTCTATCTGACGGATCCGATCCATTGCCGCTTGAATTTCTGCATCGCATTGTTCAATGATCTTTTTCTGACTTTCAATCTGATTGTCAAATGAGGACATTTCTTTCGCCTTTGCTGCCAACAATTCTTCTACTGTCGCTTCTTCGCCCTCTTTTTTTTCCTTCAGCCGCTCTACCGTATCCAGATCATTTTGCAGCTGCTGTTCGTCATTTGCGATTTCTTCCCGTATCTGAATAAGCTTTTGCAGCATTTGATAATCATAATCTGCAACCGCAGAGGCATATTCCGGCTGATTTAAGACGTCGCTCATATCCTCAATCGCTAACATTGCCTCACCGAAATTTCCCTCGCCATTCTCATACATAAATTGTATTCTGGAACACATTTCCGTATACTGGTTTGCTTCTTTTTCTTTCGCTTCCGCCAATTCCGCCTGCTTGATAACGATCTGCCCTTCCAAATCCTCCTGCTGCTGGGCGTAATCCTGAATTGTTTTCTGGATTTCCGCCATTTGACTGTCCAGATCTGCAATATAAACCTCCAGATTCGCTTTCTCCGACTCTAGACCATTCAGAATATTCTGCGCCCGATTCCTGTCTTCCTCCGCTTCTTGCTTCTTCTGCTGTTCGTCCTCCATGGAACCTGCATATACCTGAACAGATAAAACGAGCGTAAGGGCGCATACGAATGCAACTTTACCTATCCGCCGCCATTTTTTCATACCTATCACCTACACCTTTAAATGTTTTCTTGTCGTTACGATACTTCCTATAAAACCAATTCCAATACCAATCAACAGACATACCGGAATTAACGTATGGAATACCTCATTCCGGGGCAAAAAGGTCAGCCAGCTGAACAGGATTGAAAAATTCTTAACCATAAATTCCATTACCATTCCATACATAAAGTAGAGAAGGACACATGGAACCGCAGAACCGGCAAGCCCTATGGTAACTCCTTCCACGATAAAGGGTGTTCTTACAAAAAAATCCGTAGCACCGATCAGCTTCATAATGGCGATTTCCTCTTTCCGTATGGTAATGCCAATGGTAATGGTATTACTGATCAGGAAAATGGAAACCAGTAATAAGATAACTATAACACCTACGGAGGCATATCCCACTAGGGAATTGATGGAAGCCCATGTTGCTGCCGTTACCTGTGAATTTTTCACCAGCCGGACCCCTTCTAAGCCCTCTAAGAATTTAACAAATTCCGTCTGGTCCTCCACATTCTTCAAGGTTATATCATAGGTTGCATAATCCTTTAACGGATTATCCGTACCAAACGCCTGACTTACCATTTCCGGATCGTCGTAAATTTTTAAAGAATACTCTGCCCATGCCTCTTCCGGTGACGTATAATCCATAGTATTTACCTCCGGCCGCACCCGGATTTCTTCACCAATGGCGTCAATCTGTTCCTGGGAAATGCCCGGTTCAAAAAATACCGTGATCGCAACGGATTCCTCCATCTGATGCATAATGACTTCAAAATTCACTACAATCGCATAAAAAATACCAAACAAAAACAAACAGGCAACAATCGTACCGATTGAAGCAAGGGAAAAAAGCAGGTTTCGTTTGATATTTTTCAGTCCCTGCAAAAAGCAGTACCATAATGTACTAATTTTCATCTAAATACCCACCTTTTTTCTCATCACTGATAATCGTACCCTTTTTCAAGGTTACTACCCGCCGCTTCATCGCATTGACGATCTCCCGGTTATGGGTAACGACAACGACCGTTGTTCCCCGTTTATTTACTTCTTCCAATAAGTTCATTATATCCCATGAATTTTTAGGATCCAGATTCCCCGTCGGCTCATCTGCGAGAAGGAGGGACGGATTGTTTACCAAAGCCCTTGCTACTGCAACCCGCTGCTGCTCTCCTCCGGAAAGTTCCTTCGGATATGCCTTATACTTATCGCCCAGTCCTACCATCGTCAGCATCGAAGGCACCTGCCTCCGGATATAGCGGGGCGGCGTCTCTACGATCCGCTGTGCAAATGCAACATTTTCATATACATTTCTGTCCTTTAGCAGACGGAAATTCTGAAATACCACGCCAATGTCCCGGCGGATCTTCGGTATATCCTTCCGCTTCACCTTGGAATAATCCTTTCCATTTATAGTAATCGTTCCCGATGTGGGTTCCAGTTCCTTCAACAAAAGCTTCATCAAGGTTGTCTTACCGGAACCGCTGCTTCCTACGATAAAGACAAATTCGCCCTTTTCAATAGTAATACTAACGTCATTCAGTGCAGTAATTCCTGTCGGATACTTCATCGTCACATGATCAAGCACTAACATTTCCTGTACCCCTTTCGTGTTCTATCATTTCCTAATAATCTAAGGATTCCATATATTTCATATATTTTACTACCATTAACGCTATCTTAAAGGTAATGGCATCTTCAAATACCCGTAGATCCAGACCGGTACTCTTTTGAAGTTTATCCAAACGATATACCAAAGTATTCCGATGAATGTATAATTGTCGGGACGTCTCGGATACATTCAGGCTGTTTTCAAAAAACTTGTTAATCGTAATCAAGGTTTCTTCATCAAATTCATCAGGAGATTTTCCATCGAATATCTCCTTAATGAACATCTTGCAAAGAGGAATCGGCAGCTGATAGATCAACCTGCCAATGCCTAAATTACTATATGCTATAATATTCCTGTTCCCGTAAAAAATCTTTCCTACGTCCAACGCCATTTTTGCTTCCTTATAGGAACGGGATACCTCTTTGATCTCATTTACGATCGTGCCATATGCTACATGGACGGTAGACATGGCCTCGGTGTTCAGCATATCCACGATTACCTTTGCTGTTTTATTCAAATCTTCATAGGTCTCGTTTGCTTTTACTTCTTTTACCAGAATAATATTCTTTTCATCAACGGCTGTGATAAAATCCTTTGATTTTGCCGAGAAGATATTCCGTACCGTTTCCAGCGCATTATTATCCTTCTCGTTCTTGGTCTCGATAATAAATACAATCCGCCGTACGTCCGTGTCAATATGCAGTTTTTTAGCACGGTTATAAATATCTACCAATAACAGGTTATCTAACAAAAGATTCTTAATAAAGTTATCCTTATCAAAGCGCTCCTTGTAAGCCACCAGAAGATTCTGTATCTGAAATGCGGCAATCTTGCCGATCATATAGACATCGTCCGTCTCGCCCTTTGCTAAAATGATGTATTCCAGCTGATTTTCGTCAAATACTTTAAAAAACTGATACCCCTGAAGCACTTGGCTTTCTGCCGGTGAATCCACAAACGCTAACACTGCCTTCTCGTATTCACCTGCGTCCCGCAACGTAGACGCCAGAATCTTTCCCTCCGTATCCATTACACACAAATCAATTCTTGTAATTGATTTAATTCCTTCAATCGTATCTTGCAGGATCTGATTTGAAATCATGTACCTTACTCCTTTTTAAACGCATTTTAAAAAGCCGCAGCATAATTTGCCTCGTACTTTTTTCTATACCTAGTATTATTTTATAGCAAAATTCACAAAAAAAAAAGAGGAAATACAGAAAAACCTGTATTTCCTCTGAAAGTTCATAGTTTAGACAAACTTTTGAATCGCCTAGTTTACAACAACCTGCTCGGTTTCCTTATCGAAGATATGAATCTTACTTAAGTCAAACGCCAGCTTCACTGTATCACCAGGTCTTGCAGTTGTCCGGGCATTTACTCTTGCAGTAATATCAAACTGGTCAATCGTAAAGTATAAGTAAACTTCAGCACCCAGCATCTCATAGATGTTAATCTTAGCATCAATGATGCTTTCCGGCGATGATTCGATGAACAGCTGCTCATCATGAATGTTCTCCGGACGAATACCCAAGATCACTTCCTTGTCAATGTAGTTCATCTCGATCAATTTAGCCGCCTTAACCTCAGGCACCTTGATTGAATGAGAACCGAACATCAATAATACATCAGAACCGGACTTCACTACCTTACAATCAATAAAGTTCATCGGAGGCATACCCATGAAACCTGCTACGAATAAGTTACAAGGCTTATCGTATAAGTTCTGCGGCGTATCAACCTGCTGAATGATACCATCCTTCATAACTACGATTCTGGTACCCAGCGTCATAGCCTCAGTCTGGTCATGTGTTACATAAATAATCGTAGTCTGCAATCTCTGATGCAGCTTGGAAATCTCGACACGCATCTGAACACGGAGCTTTGCGTCCAAGTTAGAAAGCGGCTCATCCATCAGGAATACCTTTGGCTCACGCACAATGGCACGTCCCATAGCCACACGCTGTCTCTGACCACCGGATAATGCCTTCGGCTTCCGGTCTAACAAATGCTCAATATCCAAAATCTTTGCTGCTTCATGTACCTGCTTGCTGATCTTCTCTGCCGGAACCTTTCTCAGCTTCAAACCAAATGCCATGTTATCGAATACGCTCATATGCGGATACAAAGCGTAGTTCTGGAATACCATCGCAATATCTCTGTCCTTCGGCTCCACATCATTTACAAGCTTATCCCCAATCCAGAGTTCACCCTGAGTGATGTCCTCCAAACCAGCGATCATACGTAAGGTAGTAGACTTACCGCAACCAGACGGTCCAACGAAAATGACAAATTCCTTGTCTTCGATCTCAAGATTAAAATCCTTAACTGCGTTAAAGCCATTAGGATAAATCTTGTATACATTCTTCAGTGATAAACTAGCCATTCAAAATTCCTCCTTGGATTATGTTATTTTCTGACTAACGATACCCCTATGATACCGCATTCCATCTGCAAAAACCATATTACTATTCAACAAATAACTTTTCCCTAATTTGTGGAATCTGTATACTGTTATTTTTTTTTATGCAAAATTATTAATTTTTATTTGTTTTTATCGTATATTCTGCCCTATAATTCAAGAATCCTTCCCCTACCGTTTCACTGACATCCGTTACAAAAACAAAGGCATAGGGATCCGTTTCAAACACGATTTCCTTTAATTCCACGATTTCTTTTCTGGATACTACGCAAAGCAGCAGGGTACGTTTCTTCCCTGTATGCATTCCGGTCGTCTCGATTCCGGTCACACCCCGTTCCAGTTCTTTCATCAGTCTGCTGCCAATCTCAGCCGCCCGGTCGGAAATGATATAGCCCGCCTTTGAAAACTTCAACCCATTCATGATACTGTCCGAAACTCTGGTTACAATAAAAATCGCCAGCAGCGCATACAAAGCATGCTCCAATCCGAAAACCACTGCTCCTGCCAGCACGATCGTTCCATCCAGTACCGCCAGTATCTGCGGATCGGAAAACTGTCGAAACTTTCGTTGCAGCAACACCGCTAACAGGTCCGTACCACCAGTCGTAGAACCTGCTGCAAACACCAGTCCAAGCCCCGTTCCCATCAAAACTGCCCCTAACAGGGTATTCAACAGTTCATTTTGTGTCGGCAGGCCGGTTATCGGTATAACCCCTAGATATACGGTGAAAATACTGGCGGAAAGCAAACCTTTCCTTAAAAACCGTTTTCCCAGTAAATAAAAGGCAAAAACAAACAGGGGAATATTGCAGACAAGGTTCGTTACCCACAAAGGAACCCCCTCGTTTCCTGCCATATTCCCCGTTACTTCTTTTATGATAATACCCAAACCGGTAACACCGCCTGTTACCAAATGCATCGGTTCAAATACACAGTTGACTGCCGCTGCCATCATGCCGGTTCCAAACAAAATGAACAATCCGTTCATTGCCTGATTCCGATTTTTAATTCCTTTCATTCCGATCCTGTTCCTTTTTACTATATTTGCTCAGACGCTTTTTCAGCCTTCTGCTCATAGTAATAGTATGGAACAATTTCTTCTTTTTAGACATTTCCTCAATCAACAGCTCGCCTACGCAGATACAAAGTCTTGCATTGGTCTTATGCCTTTCATTTTCAAGGAATTGTCGTAAATCTCCGGTATGCGTACCCAGAATCAAAATTTCCGGAGCGATGGAATTGATCTCATTTACCACCGTTTCGTAAGAACCCATATCCTCCAGATGCATTCCGTGGATTGCCAGATAAGGATAAGCGCTTCGGATTTCCTCGATCGCAGAATTCAAATGCTTGACATTATCCATTAACAGACAAATATCCAATCCCATATCAACCGCATACTGGCAAATCTGCATCACATACCGCCGAATCGAAAACTCTGCCATAGTATGACGTTCCTTTTTGGGAAATACGGAACGAAGAGTCGTATCACCCGGCAGCCAGAGAATGTGCTCTCTCTCAAGCAGTTCCCCTGCCTCCGAAAAAGCGCTACATTGATCGGACGCCACGAATACGATCGTATAAAGCACAGGTTCCTCAAGATAATCACAGCTTTCCTGAAACAACCGTTCTTCATTGCAGATGTAAAATGGAATATCAAATAGCTTTAACCATGGATTCATATTCTGCCGCTGATCCGCTCCTTACTGTGCATCCTCCGTACCGATGATGATCTGAATCTCAACACCGCTGCTGATGCTTCCTACTTCTACGGTAGCATTATGAAAATATCCGGCCAGATCCTGTCCCATTCCCTCCTGTGATACAATGATCTTTGTAGAGGTCAGGGTTTCCGTCTCATAATTTCCAATCTGGGTCACATTAAAGCCTTCCCCATTCAGACGTTCCTGCCAGCCGGCTGCAACACCGGCGGTATCTGTACTATTCAAAACCTCGATACTATGTCCTACGGAAGAAATCGGTTCTACAGTGGCAGGTTCCTCGCTGGTCGGTTCTGCGGTACTGGGTTCCTCACTGACAGTATCACTGCTGCCGCCGTTAATATCCTCTGTCTGAATCCCACTGATATCTTCGGTTTTCTTATCACTGCCGCCGCCAAATACCTGTATTAAAAAATAGATTGCAAAAATAACGATTGCAACTCCAAGAATAACGATCAATGTTTTTAAAAACGCTTCTCCAAATAATTTTAACATTCTTTTATTCACGATAAAACCTCCCAATATATATTATCCACTGTCAAAAAAACTCTGTATTTGAGTATATCAGACAAAAGTTTCATTTTCAAGTCTATTGAATCTATGTTATATTATTTTTAAGATTTTCTTATTCATACATTTAGTCTAGGAGGATATATCATGTCAAAAACCGCAATCATCACCGGCGCCTCTACCGGAATTGGAAAAGCCATCGCTTTAGAACTGGCCGGACACTACGATCGGATAGCCATTACTTCCTACCGCCACCCAAAGGAACTGGAGAATACCAAAGAACTGTTAGAGAGCTTCGGAACCGAATGCATTGCAAGAGCGGGAGATTGCGGCAATTATGCCTTCGTACAGGATTTCGTTACGGAGATCGCTTCCGTCTGGGGACGGATTGACACGTTGGTAAACAATGCAGGGATTTCCTCTGTAGGACTTCTGACCGACTTAACGGTGGAAGAATGGGAGCGGCTCCTCCGGACAAATCTTTCTTCTGTTTTTTATTATTGCCACGAGGTTGTCCCTCTTATGGTAAAAGAACATGCCGGACGAATCCTGAATATATCTTCCATCTGGGGAGAATCCGGCGCTTCCTGTGAGGCCGCTTATTCCGCAACCAAAGGCGGAGTAAATGCACTGACGCAGGCGCTCGGAAAGGAATTAGCCCCCAGCGGGATTTCTGTAAATGCGATCTCCTGCGGCGTTATCCATACAAATATGAATGCTTGTTTTTCCGAGGAAGAAATAGAACAATTAGAAGAATCCATCCCCTTCGGCCGAATGGCGACACCCGAAGAAGTAGCCGCATTCGCCGCAAAAATTCTTTCCTCCCCCAGCTATCTTACCGGTCAAATCCTGCGTTTTGACGGAGGATTTCTATAATCCGAACCGGAAAGCTCTGCCAGACACTGTTCCATGCTCAACGGTTCTAACTTTATCTCTTCCGGCTCCTTCGTACAGACCATACAGCAATACCCCTGTTCCAGTTCCACCCTTTTGCAGCAGGTCTTAGTTTCTTCTGAGATTCCCTGTCGCCTCAACTGCTGTTTTAGCCCCTGCTCCATCGTGGGCAAAAGAGAAACCGTTTGGTTTTCCCGATTCGTCAAAAAACTGCTTAACGGCATGGAAAACCCGGTTCCGCATAACTTCATAAAGCTTTCTTTCATCGTCCAGTATTCCGCAAAGATACCGGGGCGTTCCGCCTCCGTATGCTTCAGAATATCCAGCGTCTCTTTCTGGTGGAAAAAACGCTTCACCAGTTTTTCCTGATACTTTTCAGCCTGCTCCACATCAATTCCCAGCGGACAGTCTCCCGTACCGCATACCAGCCATTTACCGGCATGGCTTAAATTGTAATAAGCATTCCTTTGTTCCGGCAGATAGGGTTTCCCCTGTTCCCCTTTTTGAATATTCTGTTTATCTCTGGAAAGGCCAAAGGATTTCCACAAGGCATATGCTTCCAGAAGTCCTGCTGCAATCCCTCTGGTTTGATCCTCAAAACGCCGAAAACGCAGGGCTTTCGCCTTGCGTTCCGGTGTGATTATATCCAATGCCTGCTGTCGTTCCTCTTCATTTAATTCCCGAACCAGTTTCAATGAATATACCTGTATCATCTTTCATTCCTAAATTCTAGTTTTGCTCTAACTGCTCTAATACCTGAGTTAATACCTTGATCTCTGTTTCCTTTGCTGCTGTCAGATATTTAGCAAAACGATCCGCCCGGTCAATCTCTTCCGTAATGGAAATACGAACCAGCAGATTTCTCGCTGTCTGCGTGTTTTCCACAACGGTAGCATACTCATCTACCAGCGCCTGACTAAACGGAAGGAAATCATTTGCCATCAGGTACTTAATACGTTCCAGCATCAATACCTTATGATCGTATACGATATGCAGGGAACGAATATCATAGTCCGGCTCCTCTGCATGAAGCTGTTTATCAATCTGTTCGATCACCTTATCATATACGTTCACGCCAAATGTCGTATCGTTAAACCGATTCCGCATCATTCGGAAATGATCCTTCGTATCCTCACAGTTCAAGTATTCCCTCAGGGTCCGTTTGATCAACGTAATGTCCAAGTCATAGTAGGTTATTTGATTATTCTTGAAGATAACGTAAAGCCCTCTTGTACCTTTATAATCATCCTTAAACATATGATCCTCCGGTGCATTGATGACCTTATAGCCCCGCTCAACATCACTGAAGGATACCGTTGAATAAGTATAATGTTCGCCAAAGGTAAAATCTCCTACATAGAAGATTTCCTTTTCGATATTATAACCGTAAATGAACAGCTCATGAGGGAACTTATAATCTACCTCTGTATCACACAGAATCTTGGCTTCATCAAATACGCCATATACATAACCGTTCAGGTCGATTGTCTTGATCACAAAATCAATGATATTACCGCAATAGCTCTCCACCTGTTCTTTTGTCATCAAAGAAAATATCAAATATGGACATTCTTTCAGAGAACTGCTGCCCGGCATCATATCTGTCAACAGCATATCGTCACCGGTAAAAATCTCATTGATCGTATAACAACGCAGTTGAATATAGTTACTGAAAATCCACTTTCTGGCATTTTCATCATTTCCCAAGATGGAAAATAAGGTAGCATGCCACTGCCATGAAGTAATACCCGGATATGTTACGTCCAAAATTTTTTCGTTTGCCATGTCATTACCCTCCAATTCCCAAAACTAATTCATTTTCTTTTCAACGGAATCAATGATGTCATCAAAACTGCTGTACTTATTTAACGCCAGCTCGCTGTCCTCAAACTCCACATGGAATTTATCCTCCAGGCCAACTAACAGCTTGATAATCGAAACACTGTTTACATCATAATCATCCGTAATCGATGCAGATGTATCTACGGTAGCAGCGTCAACTTCCGGAAGAACTTCTTCTATTACTTCTAATGACTGCTTTTTGATTAACTCCTTATCCATTCCTTTTCCTCCAATCCTTTTTAATCGGTGTACCTTCTCCATACACATTATAGCTCTATTTTAATATGTATTTACTATAAATACAATCTTTTTTATGTAAAAATCTTTGAAAAAAGAAAAATGCGCCCGTCCGCAAACAGCGGACGGACGTATGGGAATTAACAGAAGTATTTATATGTATACTCATTCGGTTTTACTATATTTGCGATAGCAAAACTATTCCAACCCCTTTTTCTTAAATACAATCGCAAAGCATATAACTGCTAATAACAGATTTACTATGATTATCGCAATATCCTCACTTTCTCTTACATTCTAAAGTGCTTTTATCCGTTCCACAGCTTTTAAGGTATTCTCATAGGAGCCAAAGGCAGTCAGGCGGAAATATCCCTCTCCGCTGGGGCCGAAACCGGAACCGGGGGTTCCCACAACATTTACCCGTTCCAGAAGATCATCAAAGAATTCCCAAGAGGTCATGCCCTTTGGCGTTTTAAGCCAGATGTATGGTGCATTCACACCGCCGGAAACGGTATATCCCATCTCTGCCAAACTGTCTTTGATAATTTTTGCATTCTTCATATAATAGGCGATCTGCTCTCTAGTCTGCTTCTTTCCTTCCTCGCTGTAGACCGCCGCTCCCGCTGCCTGTACGATATACGGGGCACCGTTG
>CANPZL010000050.1 GCA_947589055.1 uncultured Lachnospiraceae bacterium
TCTACTTTGTAAGGATTAAGGAAACCATCGGGAGAAAGTGCATCCCATGCACGATTCAGAACACGATAGTCTGCAGCAAAAGCATCCTTCTCTTTATTAGTCGGGAGACACTCTTGCGCGTTCATCAAACCTTCCCAGCCTTCGACAGTTCTGTCGATACCCATAAAATAACTCAAACACTTTTTGAGGAGGGCCGGAAGCTGCTTCTTGATTTCCTCAATGTTCGTGATGATGCGACGCATGCTGTTTTCATCGAAATCGAGAGCCTTTGCCACATCATCGAAGATGCCGATATAGTCGACAATCAAACCATGAGTTTTGCCCTGATCATAGGTCCTGTTTGTGCGGCAAATTGCCTGAAGAAGAGTGTGGTCCTTCATAGGCTTGTCAAGGTACATCACCTGAAGAATAGGAGCATCAAATCCGGTCAGCAGCTTTGCAGTGACAATAACGAGTTTGAGCGGGCTATGAGGATCACGGAAATAATCCAGGACCTTACTCTCTTGGTCACGGTCACGGCGATATTTCTTATAACGATCTTCCTTATCGTTGTTCGTGTCCATGACAATTGTGGTCGCTTCTTCTCCAAGAAGCTCATCAAGGATAGCTTTATACATTAAGCAACATTCACGGTCGTAGACGACCACCTGACCTTTATAACCGTTAGGCTCGATCTTTTTCCTGAAGTGTTTAGCAATATGCTCGCACACTTTACGAATACGGGCCGGGTTATACATGATGGCTTTCATGTTGACACGGCGGGATAACTCGTTCTTCTCGTCCCTTGTAAGACCTGCTTCATCGGTCATTGCATCAAATTCACGATCCAGCTTGTCCTTGTCCACATGGAGCTCAACAGGAACAGGCTCAAAGTGAAGCGGCAGTGTTGCGCCGTCACGAATAGAATCAGAGAATGAATAGCGACTCATATACCCGGTACGATCCTCTTCAGCACCGAATGTGACAAAGGTGTTTTTGTCCACACGATTGATAGGAGTACCTGTCAAGCCGAAGAAGAATGCGTTTGGTAGAGCTATGCGCATCTTTTCACCGAGGTCGCCTTCCTGAGTTCTATGCGCTTCGTCGACCATAACGATGATGTTGTCACGAGCGTTCAGTTCACCGCTGACCTCACCAAACTTGAAGATGGTAGTAATGAGTATTTTACGCATATCGCCGCGAAAGAAGGAAATCAATTCTTCCTTTGTGGCTGCGCTTGTAAGATTGGGAATATCGGAGGCGTTGAATGTGGCAGTAATCTGTGTCTCAAGGTCAATACGGTCGTCCACGATAACAACTGTTGGATTTTTGAGTTCTGGAATCATACGAAGTTTCTGCGCTGCAAACACCATCAACAGCGACTTGCCGGAACCTTGGAAATGCCAGATCAGACCTTCTTTTGGATACCCGGCCACAACACGATCAACGATCATATTTGCACCTTCAAACTGCTGATAGCGGCAGATGATTTTGTATTTGCGGTATTTTTTGTCCGTTGCAAACATGGTGAAGAACTGGAAGATGTCCATAACCTTTTCGGGTGTAATCATATCCTCGATGCTGATCTTCACGTCAGCAAGGCCGCCTTCGGCTTTGTGGGTTGCTGTGTGCCACGGACCCCACATATTAATAGGCATGTTAATGGAGCCGTATCGATAGCATTTTCCTTCGGTAGCAAAGTTGAATACATTCGTTACGAACATAGCAGGGATGCTTTTCTCGTAAGCAGAGATGTCACCTGCAGCGTCAAGCCATGTGATTGCGCTGCGGACGGGAGTCTTAAGTTCACCGACGGCAATCGGGAAACCATTGATAAGAAGAACGATATCGAGCCGCTTTCCACCTTCGGCCTGTGGGTATACCCACTGATTTGTTACAACGTATTCGTTCAAAGCAAGGTCCTCTTTACGCATTGTTCCGAAGAAACGAATAGGTACCATGCGGCCATCCTTGCCGAAAGGATAGGAGTTTTCCTCAAAGATCATCTTCTTGAAAACCTCATTCTGGGTGACAAGATTGTGAGGCTGAACGGAAAGGATAACGGTTCTCAGCTTATATATGACCTCGTCCGCACGAGACGGGTCCTCTGCAATTTCAGGGTTTAATCTAATCAGGGCTTCTTTTACCATAGGCTCGACCAGCACATCCGAATGCATGCGAGGGAGCTCTTCGGCAGGGATATACTTCCAACCATTGTTTTTCAGGGTGGAAATGATCATCTGCTCAATAGTGTTATCTTCTTTAAAAGTCGTTGTCATATTATTTCCTCCATAGTTTGTCGATTTTATCGTATCAAATCAGCTGTATCAAAAAACGGACTCAAAACAACTTTGACTGGATTTCTTGCTGAACACCTCGCCAGCCTTCTTCGGCTGCAGCGATGGTATCTTTATAGAATTTCAAACCAGTGTTGTATTCTTCAATTAAAGCATCTTGTACTTCAAGCGGCGGCACCGGAACTTCCAATTCAATAATATCCTGGTAGTTGATGTTTACTACCACAGTTCCTCGCTGCAGACTCTGAAGCATCTTTATTCCTGCCGGAGACTCAAGGAAGAACTTAAGGTAGGCTCCACGCAGCATATCCTTGGGCCTGATCACGTTGATGTTTGCGGAAGGGATGCAGAGCATCGGCTGTTTTTCAAAAACCGCGACTTTGAACGTGGTCCCTCTGGCGGTTACAAGAACATCCCCATCCTCCAGAATATAGCGTGACACCTTTCTTTCTTCTTCCTCGATCTGGTAAAGGTTTTCGTAGTCAATTCCGGTGTCAGTAATGTTCGAGATGTTTATAACCGCTATATTGCCATTTTTGATTCTCGTATTTACTGCCTTCCCCCGGAATACTATCGCTGCGTCTTTCAAGCGCATTTTCTTTACCGGAGAGGTAGAGAATGCTTTAATATCTTCATCTTCTTCGAAAAAAGCCATGTCTATGTTCCAACCATTAAGGTCGGCAAACTCATCACTGAACAGTAGGATCTCGTTTTTTGCCACGAGTTTTTTGCATTGTGAAGTCTTACGAATAGGTTTGTCAGAATCATATTGCCTTAGAACAACATCGTCTGTTCTACCGGTTGAAAACACGAACAGGTAGGTGCGAATGGACGTATATGGCGTAAACAAGCCCGCCGGTAGAGCACTTATTTCCTTTATTTTATAGTTGCTCTCAATGTATTCTCTGAGAGAAGCTGTGCTGCCGCCACCGAATGTGATCTTTGCCGGAAGCACCATCACGAGATTACCGTCCATATTTATGTGGTAGAGTAGATTCTGTACAGCAATCAGGTCAGGTTCCCGGCTGATGAAGTCTTCACCGTTTACAAGTGCTCGTCCGCCAAAGATCGGGATGCAGACTATTAGATCGTATCTCTCGGTGGTAAAGCCATAACTGTAAATATCAGCAGCAAGCAACTTCACATTCTTGATTCCGGCGTATACGACCGAAAGAAGCTCTGTCTTTATTGCTTGTCGGGAGGTCAGTGTAAACTGGACCTTTGGGTTGGATTCAATCACATCGAGAAGAGTTGGTCCATATTGCTCACACTCGGTAATCAGAACCTTACTGGTATCAGCTTCGATATACTCAGAAAACATTTCGATCAATACATCCGGGACAAAAAGCTCTCTGCCGTCATTCGCAATATTTATAAAGGAAAGAATGCCCCGCTCATCCAGCGGAGAAAGCGCATTGTAAATGGTGAAAAATAGATCAGCATCGCCAGGAAAACGGGGCAGTGCAGCTGATGCTTCTTGCATAGTGCGATAGACCGTAACGCAGTCATCGTCTTTGCCGGAAAGAGCCTTTTTCGTCATGACAACTCTATAGAGAAGGTCGATCATGCTTGATTGATCTGGAAACCCGTAGCTTCTAATTGCGTTGGCTGCATCAAACAGAGCCTTATTGCTCGCCGAGATCTTACTCATAGAAAGATACCTCCTTCACTTTCTGTTAGTATTCTACCATATCATATTTAGTATGTCAATACTAAATATGCAATCAAATGTAAATTTTTTATGAAGAGTAAAACCTTTTAATTTTTCCACACTTTTTAATTATTTCTCTGACACCCATTTTTGAAGAGTAAGTTTCAAAGGCCTCAGAACTGACCAGCAACAATCGAATAAACAGAAAAGAGCTTCCTAAGTTCTGCTGCAAAACACAGCGGAGTCCCAGAAGCCCTTTATTCAAGCCTTTTTCGGTACTTTTGCGCCGAGAAAGGCTTTTTCTGCAGGTACCATAATAAGCAAGAACTATATAACTACTTCTTGCAATCAGCATATTTTTGATGTATAATAATACTCGGATAATATGTGCCTGAATAGCTTGCAAAACAGTGTTTACCGCGACTTAGACTGATCGAGGAGCCAAAGATCCACTTGTGCAAGGAATCAACTTCAAAGCTATATTGAGCAACAATATCGTTTGTGATGTGGGGGACAGTTATAAGTCACTGTTGAAAAAGTTAATGAAATAAATAATCGGAGGATGATTATATTCCTGCAACGAAACGGATTCTCTCGTGAACCGGCGAATTATATTAAAGATAATCCGAAGTATCTTGTGAAAACAGATGAAGGATGGAAACTGCATCGCTCCCTGCTTAAGTGCTCAAACAATAATGCGAGGACAGAAGCAGAGATAATTGATAAAAACAGGCCGGGACTTTTCATTGGCGAAGAGGATACTGGTTCGACTATAAAGTTACTGCGGAGGAAACTTATGAAAAAGATTGAAGGCTCTCCTAAGAGTTTGAAGCAACTGCTGCAAAACACAAAGTATTCTATTCACTACTATCAACGTGAATACATGTGGCAGAGAAAGCATATTGAAGAACTGATTGATGACCTAAAGTCGGAGTTTTTGGATTACTATGTTCCCGGTGATAGCCGTCAGAAGGTTCAAGATTATGGAGCATATTTCATGGGCTCCATCGTTCTTGCCGGAAGAGAGAATGCCATCATCGATGGACAGCAGAGGCTTTCTTCACTTACTCTTCTGCTAATGTATCTAAATAATCGGATGCGTATGCTTGGGAAAAGCTATAGTATGATTGAGCAGATGATTTTATCTGAGGCTTATGGTACGAAATCCTTCAATATCAATGTTGAAGATAGATCAGAATGCATGAATGCGATTTTCAATGATCAGCCATTTGATACAACCGATGTTGGTGAATCGGTGAAAAATCTCTACGGCAGATACAACGATATCATCGATGTATTTCCTACTAATGATATTACAGATGATATGCTTTTACATTTTTGTGATTGGCTGGCTGAAAAGGTTTTCTTCATTGAGATTGTGGCGATCACAGAGCAGGACGCACATAAGGTTTTCGTGACAATGAATGACCGTGGCCTTAGCCTTACATCGACTGAAATGCTGAAAGGCTATCTGTTGTCAGAAATCAAGGACGACACTAAGCGCGAAAAACTCAACGATGTGTGGAAGGATAAGGTTCTTGC
This sequence comes from uncultured Lachnospiraceae bacterium, assembly GCA_947589055.1. Classification (GTDB taxonomy): domain Bacteria; phylum Bacillota; class Clostridia; order Lachnospirales; family Lachnospiraceae; genus CAG-632. Next base: position 5,470 of record CANPZL010000050.1, read on the forward strand.
CCTTAAGAAGGATGAGGATAAGGGCGATGAGACATTTATAAAGGCATGGCTGAGAGCGCAATATGCTGAGACTATTCGTGACAAGAAAGCCGGTTCTGTGAATCAGGACTTTGATATCATTGGTGGCTCTTTCCATAAATGGGTGCGCGACAAGCGTGATAAGCTGGGGCTTTCTTCTACAGATGATTTTGAGTTGTTCATCATGAAGTTCTCAAAGTTTGCAGACGTGTATAAGAAAATCCGCGAGGCAGAGAATATCTTCGCGGAAGAGACAAAATATATCTATTATAATGCGCAGATCAATTTTACACTCCAGCCGCAGCTGTTGCTGGCACCGATCTGCTATGAGGATACTTGGCCGGTCATCATTGAGAAGATGGATCTGGTCGCTCGGTTTATTGACCTGCTTATTACCGCCAGAGTAACAAATTATAAATCAGTCGACTACAGCACGATTAAGAACTATGTATTCAACGTGATGAAGAATATCCGTCGCTGCTCCGTCGAGGACTTGAAGACTCGTCTGAAAGTCCAATATGAGAATCTCGCTTATGATCCGGCAACGGCGCTTCCTGAATTGTGCTTGAACAGCTTTACTAAAAAGTATATCAAGAATATGCTTGCCCGTATCACCGGTTATATTGAGGAGCAGACGGGTGTGGCCTCAAACTACTGCAATTACATGAATATGCAGACAAAGAATCCGTTTGAAATCGAGCATATCATCACGGATCATTACGAGTGGTTTACCGGTGAATATGCTGATCAGGAAGAATTCAGGCGCTGGAGAAATAGTTTCGGTGCGCTGCTGCTCCTGCATAAGAGCATCAATGCCAGCCTAAATGACTCCAAATACGATTACAAGCTCTCGAAGTATTGCTCCAACGAGGGAAACATTTATACAGAGTCACTGGGAGATCAGGCATACCAGAATAATCCGAAGTTCAAGAAGTTCATATCGGACAACGGTCTGGACTTCAAGCCTTATGCACAGTTTGGGAAAACGGAAATAACAGAACGGATTCATCTTCTTGTGCAGATGGTTAATCTGGTTTGGAATACGGAGATGTTTGTATGATGGAGCTTTTAGAAGATGTTTTTATCCGCTGTGGTCAGTGTGGGAGAGTAACAGGAATACACAAAGAAGATTTTGATTTTGAATCATACGTGTATGACCGTGGCGAAAATAGAATGGGCGAAGAAATCGAATACCGGCACGAAGGCGGCATCGTATGTGAACATTGTGGTAATGAGATATTCTTCAGAATATCTGGCTATGAATATCCAGTCGGAGCATTCAATTATGAAGATTGCGATATTGCCGGTGGGCGCTTTGAAGAAGAGCCGCACATGGGTGTCATTTACAGCCGAGACGACTTTGATCCTGATGATGCATATCCAGAATATTCTCGTATACAGCAGCTCATTATGGACATAGCTCAAGACCGGGAACTTATCTACAATATTTCCTCTCGTGAGTTTGAAGAGGTTATCGAGCGCCTGTTTCTGGATGAGGGCTTTGAGACAAAACTGACACAGCCGACAAGAGACGGTGGCCGCGATATTATTGCTACCAAGTACGAAATGGGAAAGCCGATAATTTTCTACATTGAGTGTAAGAGATATGGCAGAAGAAATAGCGCCGGGGTAAGCATTGTCAGGTCTTTGTTTGGTGTTCAGTCATCTGATCGAATCAACAAATCGATTTTGGTAACTACGGGACATGTGACATGTGACGCACGAAGATTTGTAGATGATCAGAATGCAATGATGAGTGTCATTGATGCCGATGAAATCCACGAGCTGATTCAAAGAAGTGCAAGGAAGTATCGTGGGAATTAGGGTTGAGGCGATGAAATCCCATGCACTCGCGGAGCGGACAAGGGATGAGACGATGGCGGCCTCGGTTCTCGAAAAAAGTCCCATTTCATGCGGGTTTGCGAAAAACAGTGGATATGTTTCCGCTAATGAACGGACTTGAAACAAACGGGCAAAAATCGGATATTTTCCGATATATTCGGCTGGATTTGTTTCCGCGAACGAACGGAACCGCTGACATCAAAATGAACGTGTCAAGCCATGTTGAGTGCGCCGTTCTGCTTTCAAAGAAAGAAATATAATATTCTCTTTTCGGTAAACCAAATAATTATCCAAAAAATCCCGACCTGCTCCGGCAGAAAATTTGTGCAAAATGTCCTTTGAAAATTTATTTCTGTCGTGTTAAACTTATTATAGTGTGTTGCTGAAAGGCGTAAGTCCGGCTGAAGGACTTACGCCTTTTTATTTTTTAGGAGGTAATATTATGGAACATACAGATCAGAATTATCTTGCCGGAGAAAAGCTCGGAACATTAATGAAAAAGTACGCCCTGCCGTGTATAATATCGCTTCTTGTGGGCGCGCTGTACAATATAGTCGATCAGATATTCATTGCAAATGCGGAATATCTCGGTTCATACGGAAATGCCGCAAATACGGTAGTATTCCCGCTGACCGTTATAGCGCTTGCCATAGCGGTAATGATCGGCGACGGCTGCTGCGCTTTCGTAAGTCTGAGCCATGGCAGGAACAGACCGCAGGACGCGCAGAAAAGCATAGGAAATGCAGTCTCTATGTCGGTAATTTCGGGAATTTTGCTGACTGTGGTATATTTTATCTTCAACGAACCTATCATTGCTCTTTTCGGAGGAACGGTAAATGAAGAAACCTTCCGCTGTGCAAAGGAATATTTTTTATGGATAACCGCAGGTATACCTTTCTATATGTTCGGTCAGGCAATGAATCCCGTTATACGGGCGGACGGCAGTCCTAAATTTGCAATGATATCCACCCTTTCAGGAGCCGTGATAAATATTATTCTCGACCCGGTATTTATATTTGTGTTCCGCATGGGCATGAAAGGCGCTGCAATAGCAACCGTTATGGGACAGATAGTTACCGCCGTTCTTGCGGTATTTTATCTTTGCCGCACAAAGACAGTCAGCCTTACAAAAACCGATTTCCTGCCGGATAAAAATATTATCCGCAATACCCTCTCCCTCGGGATATGCAGCTTTCTTTCACAGATATCCCTTGTTGCGGCAATGACAGCAATAAACAATATGATAAGGAAATACGGCGCAGAGGATATGATATTCGGACAGCCGCAGTATGCGCAGATACCTATGGCTGTGGTGGGAATAATAATGAAATTCTTCCAGATAGTTATATCAATTGTAGTAGGAATGGCGGCAGGCTGCATACCGATAGTCGGATTCAATATGGGCGCAGGTCTTAAAGAACGCGTAAAGAAACTTTTCGGTATGCTGCTTTTAGCTGAAAGCATTGTGGGAGCTGTTTCGCTTGTTATAGTTGAGGTATTCCCCAAGCAGCTGATAAATATTTTCGGCGCTGCAAACGAAAGCAGGTATTATACCGATTTTGCCGTAAAAGGCTTCCGGATATATCTTTGCATGATGATATTTGCCTGCGTAAACAAAGCGGCGTTCATATTTCTTCAGGCTATGGGCAAAGCTGCCGCTTCAACGATGCTTTCAATGGTGCGTGAGATAGTGTTCGGAGTAGGATTTGCGGTGATCCTGCCGATTTTCTTCGGTCTGGACGGAATACTCTATTCCATGCCCGTATCCGATATACTGACGGCAATAATTTCGGCGGCGGTAATATTCAACACATACAAAGAGCTTTCCTGCGATAAAATATACGTCAGAGATACAGCTACGGAGCAGTAACGCCGTCCGTTCAGGGCTTATTTACAATGCCTACGAACAGCGGCAGTCCCGTGTCACTTATTATTTCAAATATAAACGGTCTGTCTGCGATAAAATCAACATAATCGCCGGAAGGCTCACCCGCTCCTGCATATGCGATCATAGTCATTGACGACGCTTTGCAGCCCTCCTCGTCTATTATAACGCGTGTGCTTTGTTTGGCTGAGGACAAAAAGACGCCGGTATCCTCCGTCAGCGGAGTAAAATCGGATCTTGAAATATCAAAAGCGTCGGTAATGCCCATTTTTTCAAGACCGTCTGTAAGGTTCAGATTTGAGGAAACATCAAATTTCGGTATGGACATATTTATGGTAAGATATTTATTGTTCTTGTATTTATCCGGATCGGTCATATAGCTAATGACCTGCTCATCATCAAGGAGTTTTTCCGGGGTCGTTCCTTCGTCCGGAAGAATTATGAGCATTTTTCCGTTTTCTTCAAATCCGAGAGAAACGGAAGAAAAATTGTCGCCCCAATAATAACAGTCGAATGTTTCTTTATTCATAAAATCACGTTCAATATCGCCATTAGGAGAATGGAATGTTCCCGTTCCGGTAAGATCCTTTGAAAACTCCTCGCTCCATTTTCCTTTGAAGCTTACGGTGGAAGCGATAGTAAGAGCCATTTCCGGAGACATTATATTTTTCGATAACTGATCTTTAAGAATACCGCCGGTCTGTTCGGCTATCCAGTCCTGCAGGAGCTTGTTATATTCATAGGACGCCGGATTTCCCGAATATACAGACGAATAGTAATTCCCTGCAAGACGTTCGACGGTATCCATATTATACGACAGATCATCGTTCATCCACAGCGAGGTGGCAATGGTACATTTTGCCATTCCGTCGTCCATGTAGTTTGCCTGCCATACGGAATGGGCGTGCGAACGGAGGACATCTATATCATCATGCACCAGCACGTCAAGTATCTGCTGCCTTGTATTTCCGCCGGATATCTCCACCGACATACCCAACGCCATATACAGGCTCAGGGGAGAATATATACTGTTATTTGTTCCTTTATTTTTAAGGAAAACCGACGTACTGTTCTTAAAAAATTCATCAAAGCCGTCGTCGTATCCTGCCGGCTGATGCCGCAGGGCTATTTTTGCATCGCTCCATTTTTCATAAGCGGTATCGTCATTTTCATTTCCGCCGGGATATTTTGGCATTTCAGGATATTTCGCAGAAGCCAGCCGGATCATATTGCTGTCGCTTATGTAATTTTCCGGAGAAAGAGGAGGATATGTTACTTCCGTTTCGGTTTTTTCAGACTCAGGCACAGAAGCTGACGTCTCCGCAGGCGGCGCTGTTTCCGTGACGGTCTCCGGGGGCATATCAGCCGTTGTGACGGTGTTTGTATCATCGCGTGCGGTAACGGGCGGAACGGTCACGGCAGTTTCGGGAGGCATATCGGCAGCAGTTGATACGGCGGTATCATTGCCGGTCTGCACTGGTGCGGAAGGATCAGGTTCAGCCGTTACAGGCGGCATTGTAAAACTTTCCGTTGATACTGACGAAGCATAAGTTTCTATAGGCAGCGGAGGCGTTTCGCCGGAAGTTATCGGCATACCCGTATCGGAAGTGATCGAAATATCCGCGTCAGAATATCTGTGCAAAGCGCCTGCTCCGATAAATATTGCAATGCAGGCTGCTGCGGCAGCGGCATATTTTACCCATGTAAATTCCGGCTTTTTTACCGGAGGTTCTTCGGCGGATTTTATCAGATCTTCATCTATATTTCCGAGCAGGTCGTAAAACTTTTCCTTTTTCATATATCGTATCCTCCTTTTTTCAGATGATCGCTCAGTTTCTTTCTGATACGGCTAAGCTCAACGGAGACTGAATTTTCGGTATGTCCGCATTTATCAGCAATGGCTTTTATACTGTCGGAATACCAGTATCTGCGGATAAAAATATATCTTTTTTCATCGGGAAGCGTTTTAATGAATTTGCTTATTGCCTTTGTCATTTCTTCGCCGATAAGGTTATCCTCGACGCTTTCCCTGTCGGAAACGATTTCGTTAAGCTCGTCAAGAATAAGAGATATTTCATATCCGCCGCGTTTTAGCCTGTGTTCATGTCTGTACTTGTTAAAAGAAAGATTTCTGACTATCTTCCCGAGAAATGCGGAAAGCAGCGCCGGTTTATGCGGCGGCATGGTATTCCACGAATTGACATATGTATCATTGACGCATTCCTCTGCGTCCTGACGGTTATTCAAAATATTCATGGCAATGTGTGTACAGTACTGTCCATACTTTGCCGATGTTTCCGAAATAGCCCGTTCATTCCTATCCCAATATAATTTAACTATATCTTTATCTTCCATTTATTGCACCTCTTTTTGATACTTCCTATACTTATACACAACTTCTATATGAAAATCTTACATATTTTTTTCAAAGATCAAATATATTATAGCATTTTTCTCTGTGTGTTTCAACACGCTGCCTGTCCGGCAGTGCGCTGAGACACACGTTTTTTATGAAAGCTATGTCACAGCAAGAGGTGTTAATAAATGATAATTTGCGGGGAAGCACAAATTTATTGATCTGTGTTGCCAAACAGCTCACTGGGCTGTTTGGCAAGGCTTAAACTATAATAATCGTCAATGCCAAGGGGGCGCCCTCTATCGCAGGGCAGCCCCCTCTTGAAGCCACTAAAGCGGCTTCAATTCACCCCTTGCGGAGCTCTTTTTAAGGGGAATTTCGCCGTCTGCGGACGGCGACAAGGGGCGCTGCCCCTTGACCCTGCGAGCTGGGCTCAGCTCGACCAGCTATCGTTTTTTTATTTTGTTCCGCTAAATTATCATTTGGTGTTAAGAGTTGAGATATTAAGGCTTAACGCCCAACATACCCGCCCCCTTGAGGGGGCTACATATTCAAACGATTACTATTTAAACTTACTTTGGGGGTGACAAAGCCCGCGGGGGCTTCCCCGCAAATTATCATTTATCTCAACTCTTAACTCTCAACTCTTAACACTAAATGATAAAATCAACTAACATAACCTTATTAAATAACATATCTTGCATTTATTCCGGATCTGTGTTATAATTGAATAGTTACACGGACGTCTGCCGGATATTGTGTAAAAATATATCCCGACAGCTCGTAAGCAGACAGCCGGACACCAAGAATAATAACGGTCCAGATCGTGACCCGGAGGATAATAATATGAAAAAATTACGCCTGTTGAGCTTTATAATAGCCGCACTGATGCTGATGCCTGTATGCTTCAGCGCATACGCAGAAGAGGCGGAGCAGCCTGAAGTCCTCAAAGTTGGTTTCTTTGCATTTTCAGGCTATCACATCGTTGACAGCAACGGCCGCCGCAGCGGATACGGTTATGAATTTTTGCAAAGGCTGGCTATACACGGCGGTTGGTCATACGAATATATCGGTTATGAGGGCTCCTATGCCGACGCGCTTGATATGCTGCGCAGCGGAGAGGTAGATATCGTCACATCAGTTTCAAAAACGCCGGAACGTGAGGAAGAATTTCTTTTCTCCGATCAGTCAATAGGCGTTAACTCTACCATTTTTACCGTAAAAGCAGGAAATAATGACATTGTGGAAGGAGATTATTCCACTTACGACGGCATATCTGTGGGAATGCTCGAAGGCAATTCAAAATGCGCAAACTTTGAACGCTTTGCGGAGGAACACGGTTTCACTTTCAAGCCTGAGTATTTTGCCGATCAGGACGAGCTTACCGACGCACTCCAGAGCGGAGGCGTTGACGCTGCCGTGACCGGCAGTCTGCGGCTTCTTGAAAATGAGTGGCTTCTTGAATCATTTGACGCAAGCCCGTTCTATATCTGCACGCGCAAAGATCGCACCGATCTTATGAAACAGATAAATTCCGCAATAAATGAAATGGATCTCCATGACCCAAACTGGCGTGATGTTCTTCATGAAAATTATTATTCGACCGACAAATCGGGAGATATAATCATGAACGCCGGCGAACGCAGTTTTCTTAACGAGCTTAATAATTCGGGGAAAACGCTGAAAGTCCTTTTTAATCCGGAGCGTGTGCCGTACAGCTATTTCAAGGACGGAGAGGCTAAGGGCATACTTCCCGAAATATTTGCTTCTCTTGCGGAACGCATCGGTATAAAATACGAGTTCGTTCCGGTCAAGGACGGAAACGAATATTTTGCCGTCCGCGCCGCCGGAGGCGCCGATGTAGTGCTTGATTTTACAGGCGATTACTCCCTTGCGGAGCAGGAGGGCTACAAGATCACCGTACCATATTTCCAGACGAGCTTTGCAAGGCTTACTCTTGACGGGTTTACGGGAAATGCCAAAAGTATTGCTGCTGTGGAACGCTCCGACGCTCTTGAAAGTATGATCTCTGAACGCTATCCTAAAGAAGCGATACAGCGCTACCCTACCACCCGTGAATGTGTAGATGCCGTACTTGACGAAAAAGCCGAAGCCACTATCCTCTATTCCTACACAGCCGAAAGCTATGTGAGACACGACGAACGAAACAGGCTTTCATCGGTCGTTTTCGGCGATGTGTCGCTTGCATATGCGGTCGGAAACGATGTGCAGGGAGGAAGATACCTGCTTTCTCTCCTTGACAAGGGCGCAGACAGCTTCTCTTCCGCGGAGCTTGATAACATCGTGTCGCGCGAAATAGACGCCGATATGGATAAAAATATAGGACTTACAGCATTCCTGTACAGAAATCCGGGCTATAGTGTGCTTGGCGTTGTCCTTATACTTCTGCTGCTTTTTGCCGTTGCAATGCTTGTTGTAAGAACACGAAATCAGCGCCGCCTGCAGGACAGGATCACTGCCGCTACGAGCGAGCTTGAAAAAAAGACCGAGGAGCTTACCCATGCGCTTCAGGCTGCGGATGCTGCAAACCGTGCAAAAACAACATTCCTTAACAGTATGTCTCATGACATAAGAACGCCTATGAATGCCATCATAGGCTATACGGCGCTTACGACCACACATATCGACAACAAGGAACGCGCCTGCGATTATCTTAAAAAAATAGCTCAGGCGTCAAATCACCTGCTCTCGCTCATCAATGATGTGCTTGATATGAGCCGAATTGAATCCGGAAAGGTGACCATAAACGAAAGGCCGGAGAATTTAGCGGAAATATTGCAGGAGCTGCGCAACATTATCCAGTCTGACATACATTCAAAGAACATGGAGCTTTTCATAGACACCGTTGACGTTACAGACGAAGAAGTGTTCTGCGACAAACTAAGGCTGAACCAGATACTTCTCAATCTTACTTCAAACGCTATAAAATTCACCCCTGAGGGCGGTACTGTTGCCATTCGCGTTACGCAAAAGCCGTCCCATTCGCCAAAACGCGGACTTTACGAATTTAAGGTAAGCGATACCGGCATCGGAATGAGCCCCGAATTTGCGCAGACGGTATTCGATCCGTTCACCCGTGAGCAGACTTCTACAGTCAGCGGGATACAGGGTACAGGTCTGGGTATGGCGATAACAAAAAATATAGTAGATATGATGGGCGGTACTATCAGCGTAGAAAGCGAACAGGGAAAAGGCACCTGCTTTACCGTAAGCGTGGAACTGAATTTTTCAGCCGCTCATCACGAAATGGATCCCATTGCGGAGTTAAAAGGATTCAGAGGGCTTGTTGTTGACGATGATATGGTTTGCTGTCAGAGCGTATCAAAAATGCTACGCCAGATAGGTATGAGAGCGGAATGGACTACTTCGGGAAAGGAAGCCATTGCAAGAACTTCTGAAGCCGTTGATCTGAGTGATCCTTTTGAAGTTTACATAGTTGACTGGTCTATGCCCGGTCTGAGCGGAATTGATACCGTCCGCGAGATACGGAAGATTGTCGGGGAAGATTCCCCTATAATACTTATGTCCGCCTATGACTGGACGGACATTGAACGGGAAGCAAGAAGAGCCGGAGTTACGGGATTTATAAGCAAGCCGCTGTTTGCGTCCGAACTTCATATGACGCTGGAAAAAAGTGTCGGCAAACCCACCGAAGATACTCCTGCCAATATCGGCATCTCCGAAGAAAGCGATTTTACATCTAAAAATATCCTGCTTGTTGAGGATAACGATCTTAACCGAGAAATTGCCGCCGAGATACTTAAAGAAGCAGGCTTTACTGTTGAAACTGCCGAAAACGGTCAGCAAGCCTGCGATATGGTAAGAAATTCCGGAACCGGATATTATGACCTTGTGCTTATGGATATCCAGATGCCGGTAATGGACGGCTATGAAGCTACCCATGTAATTCGTTCCATAGAAGGAAAATATACGGCAGAGCTCCCGATAATCGCCATGACTGCCAATGCTTTTGAAGAGGACAGGGAGCGTGCGCTCCGGTCGGGAATGAACGGACACCTTGCAAAGCCAATAGACATTAACAAGCTGATGTCCGTACTGCATGAGCTTTTCAGCGCAAAGAAATAAACGCTGTATTGAAAATTATCATTTAGTGTTAAGAGTGGAGAGTTGAGAGTTAAGAATGGAGATAAATGATAATTTGCGGGGAAGCGCAAATTTATTTATCTGTGTTGCCAAACAGCTCACTGGGCTGTTTGGCAA
>CANPZL010000051.1 GCA_947589055.1 uncultured Lachnospiraceae bacterium
CAGCCATCGCCGCCCAGCACATACGTATAGTGATCTACAATCGGATACCCTTCTTTATTAAAAACAGCTGCAAGATGGTTTTCCGCCATTGCCATTCCAACCGCCATCGCCATTCCTGCACCCAAAGGCCCTGTCGTAGCTTCCACCCCTACGGTATGCCCATACTCCGGATGCCCCGGCGTCAGGGACCCTAGCTGACGGAACTGTTTCATATCTTCTATTGTTAATCCATATCCGAATAAATGCAGCAGGGAATATAATAGTGCGGAGCCATGTCCGCCGGATAAAATAAATCGGTCACGATTCACCCACTGCGGATTCGCCGGATTATGCTTCATATGCTTTGCCCACAGCTCATATGCCATAGCTGCGGAACCAAGCGGCAGACCCGGATGCCCGGAATTCGCCTTCTGAATCGCATCTGCTGACAATATCCGTATCGCATTTACCGATTTTTGATCCATATTCATAACGAGGTATCCTCCTTTATCGTTCCAATCTCTGTTTGCGTTGCTATTGTAGCATTATTCCCTCAATATAGCAAGTATCAGGATGATCGGAAGTCCGGCTTCCGGTCAAAAAAAGGAATCGGCATGGCTTTCGCCATGCCGAACTACCTAAGGCTTCCGTTATCCTTCTTTCATTTCGCATACAGGAATCGTTATTCATCCCCATTAGTTAAAGAACACCGAAGTAATTTAACGCTGCAACTACAGCTATAATAACAAATACGACAACTAACGCAATGATCAGCACCTTGCCTAGTTTGGATTCGCTTTTTGATGGATTCGCTTTCTCATAGTTATATGCCGTATTATAAACATTAGGCTCAATACTGCCTTTTAATACACCTGTCTCACCCGTCCGATTTGAATACAGAACCCCTGTGGTTCCAATATCATTTTTATCTACGCCCTTCAGAATAGACGTACTGCCTTTTGCTAAATTGAAACCTCCATCGGTTTGACCGTCTCCCATTCTGCAACTCCTCCTTACCTCTATAAAAGCTAGAACAGTTATATAGAAAAAGTATATCACAAAATGAGAAAATTCACAAGATATTTACTTATTTTATAGTTCGTCACTTTGCACAATTCAAACTGGCAAAAATGCATATGGTCCCTACTTACGCATTGGCTTTTTTCTCCAGATATGCATTGATGTCCGCAAGCACTTCGTCTACATTCATACCATGCACCATGCATGCTTCCTCCAGAGATTCTCCCTGAGAAGCCGGGCAGCCGATACAGCCCATGCCTGATGCCATTAAAATCGCCGCATTTCCCGGATCAACTGCTAAAATATCCGCTATGATCATGTCCTTTGTTATTTGTGCCATTTTCATTCCTCCTTCTAAAATAGCTCTTTCAATTCTTTACTATAATACACCCTTGAAATCCGTGCAAGCAGGGATTTTATCATTTTACATTTCTGTCTCTGTTAAAGAGCAATTCCCGAACCACCGCCAGAAATTCTCTGGTATAATTGGTGGGAACCAGCCACCAGACAGACTTGGAGCCGTTTCCCCACACCTGCTTATAGTTACATCGCTTTGCAATGCGTAAAGCCCGAAAAACGTGGAAATCGGTAGTTGTTATGACTACCCTGTCTTGTTCCGGATTTAAAAACTCCCCAGAATACAAAAGATTTTCTCTGGTCGTAGTTGAACGGGATTCCATGATGATGCGTTCCGGCTCAATTCCTCCATCTTTCAGCTCGTTATATATGCATTGCGCCTCCGAAATATCTTCGTCCACTCCCTGCCCTCCGCTTGCAATCACTATTGTAGCCGGATTTTTCTTTAAGTATTCCAATGCCGCCTTGATCCGATACTGAAGCGTTAAGGAAGGTCTGGTCCCATTTACTCTTGATCCAAGTACGATCAAATAATCCGCCCGCTCTGGCGGTACGGCTTTTCCTGCCTGTACAAGCATGGCTTCTATAAGGATAAGCAGGAAAAATCCAGCTCCCACCAAAATCTCCATCGGGATAACCACCCATTTCGGCGGATGCTTTCCCTGAACAGCGTACCAGTAAACAAGGAACAAGAGGCACCCGCTAAAAAGTGCAAGCCCCAACCATACATAATAAAATGTATGTTCCGGTTTTACCGCCAGCATGCATAACAAAAAATACAAAAGGCAGCTGCCGCTTAAAATCCCAAGCAGAAGCAGCCAGAATTTATATACTTTTCCGATTTTTTTCGTTTTCTTTTCCATTAAACCTGCATTTCTTTCCGTAAGTAACCTTTTCGGCCCTGAATATCGTTATAATCTGCTTTATTATTTTATCCAGATCCATTTAAATGCTTTCGTGATATTTTAACGTCTTTTATCCGCATTTTCAATCCCTCTCCCCTGTCCACATGACACAGGCAGAAAATCCTATATTTCCTAAGGCTTTCTGCATACGAATGTACTAAAAAAAGTACATTATTTTTGAATGAAAAGAATTGACGTGTATACAATATGCATTTATAATTAACATACAGAAATCAAAAGGGAATTTCCCTTTTATACAGGCGGATTGCCTAGCTATATTAAAGGTTTAAGGAGGTTTTACAAAATGGGTTCTGAATGGAATGGATTTGTAGGCGGAGAATGGCAGAAAGTCGTCGATGTAAGAGACTTTATCCAGAAGAATTACACCCCTTATGAGGGAGATGATTCTTTCCTTGCCGGACCTACACAAGCAACAAAAGACTTATGGGCGCAGGTAATGGAGCTGTCAAAGAAGGAACGGGAAGCCGGCGGTGTTCTGGATATGGATACCAAGGTTGTTTCTACTTTAACCTCACATGGCCCGGGATACTTGGATAAGAGCAAAGAAAAGATCGTTGGTTTTCAGACGGACGCACCTTTCAAGAGAGGTATGAACGTATACGGTGGTATCCGTATGGCTATGAAGGCCTGCGAGGATAACGGTTATCAGGTTGACCCGGAGATCGTTGAGTTCTTTACCACTCACAGAAAAACACATAACGCAGGTGTATTCGATGTATACGATGCCGAGATCAGAAGATGCCGGACGAATCACATCATCACCGGTCTGCCGGACGCATACGGACGTGGACGTATCATCGGCGACTACAGAAGAGTTGCTCTTTACGGTACGGATTTCCTGATCGAAGACAAGAAGGCACAGAAGGAATCCTTCGGTAATGTTTATACGGATGACGTTATTCGTGGCAAGGAAGAAATTGCCGAGCAGATTCGTGCTTTACAGGAATTGACAAAGATGGCTGCTTCTTATGGCTTTGATATTTCCAAGCCGGCATCTAATGTACAGGAAGCAATCCAGTTTACCTATTTCGGATATTTAGGTGCTGTTAAGGAACAGAACGGTGCTGCTATGTCATTGGGACGTACTGCTACTTTCTTAGACTGCTACGCAGAGAGAGACTTAAAGAACGGTACCTTTACCGAGGAGGAGATTCAGGAATTCGTAGACCACTTCGTTATGAAGTTAAGATGCGTTAAATTCGCACGTACCCCTGAGTATAATCAGATCTTTGCCGGCGACCCGGTATGGGTAACGGAATCCTTAGGCGGTATGGGTGTTGACGGACGTACACTTGTTTCCAAGATGAGCTTCCGTTACTTAAATACCTTGAACAACTTAGGAACCGCACCGGAACCGAACCTGACTGTATTATGGTCTACCAGACTTCCAATGGGCTGGAAACAGTTCTGTGCTAAGATGTCTATCAAGTCTTCTTCTATCCAGTATGAGAATGACGACTTAATGAGACCGCTGCATGGTGATGATTACGGTATCGCCTGCTGCGTATCTTCAATGGTAATCGGTAAGGAAATGCAGTTCTTCGGTGCAAGAGCAAACCTTGCAAAATGTCTGCTTTATGCAATCAACGGTGGTGTAGACGAGTGTACCGGCGTACAGGTTGGTCCGAAGTATCGTCCGGTTGAAGGCGATGTCCTTGACTATGATGATGTAATGGCTAAATTCGATGATATGATGGATTGGCTGGCTCGTGTATATGTAAGTGCTTTGAATATCATCCACTATATGCATGATAAGTATGCTTACGAAAGAATTGAAATGGCACTGCACGACAGAGATGTTAAGCGGTATTTCGCAACCGGTGTTGCAGGACTTTCCATTGTTGCCGATTCTTTATCAGCAATCAAGTATGCAAAAGTTAAGCCGATCCGGAACGAGAACGGTATCGTTGTCAGCTATGAGACGGAAGGCGACTTCCCGAAATATGGTAACAATGATGATCGGGTTGACCAGATCGCAACCAGCATCGTAACTAAGTTCATGGATAAGATTCGTTCACACCATGTTTACAGAAATGGTATTCCGACACAGTCTATCCTGACAATTACTTCAAATGTAACGTATGGTAAGAATACCGGTGATACTCCTTGCGGAAGAAAGCATGGCGCACCGTTTGCTCCGGGTGCTAATCCGTTACACCAGAGAGATACGCATGGTGCTGTCGCTTCCCTTTCTTCTGTAGCTAAGATTCCGTTCCGGGATGCACAGGACGGTATTTCCAATACCTTCACCATCATCCCCGGCGCACTTGGCAAAGAGGATCAGGTTTTTGCCGGCGATATTGAAATTGACTTAAGCAAGTAATTGCATTTATAGTCCGAAAAAAGCCAGGAGGTTTCAAATGGGCGATAAATTAAGTACAGTTGACGATATTGTATCAATGTTAGACGATATGATGGGAAATGGCCACGGACATGTGAATGTGTCCGTGGAAGACCCAAACGGTTCCATGGAAAAAGGCATTGAAACCTTAGGTTGTACCGATTGTGCCAAAGGGGATCTTGCCTGTCAGGTTCCGACCCTTATGGAAGGAATGGACGAGGAGCTTAAAAAATAATACCTATGCTTCATGTAACCGGCGGCATCAGAATTTGCTCGAACCAACATAGGACAGAAGGTTACATGAAGTCATCAGGCAGCATACTATAATAATATTCATTTTAAGGAGGTAATGTATTATGGCAGCTACACAGCAGGTTGATAACTTAGTAAATATGTTAGATGGGTACATTTCAAAGGGTGGATACCATCTTAACGTTAACGTATTAAACAGAGACACGTTATTAGATGCTCAGAAGCATCCGGAGAATTATCCTCAGCTGACAATTCGTGTATCCGGATATGCAGTAAACTTCATCAAGTTAACACCTGAGCAGCAAAACGACGTTATTTCAAGAACTTTCCACGAAGGAATGTAAGACAACTGCAAGCCATGCAGGAATAACGAATGCCGGATAGAGTATGCTTGGCATACTCTCATCTGGCAATCGTTATTCTTATAGGGCGCCAGCCCTTACCGAGACGTAACGAAGTGGAGACGAGGTAGCATGGCTACAAACTGACTATGCCGGATAGAGTATGCCAAGCATACTCTTATCTGGCAATCGTTATTCTTATAGGGCGCCAGCCCTTACCGAGACGTAACGAAGTGAAGACGAGGTAGCATGGCTGCAAACTGACTATACCGGATAGAGTATGCCAAGTATACTCCCATCTGGCAGCAACGTAAAGCATAAGGAAGCCGGGGCAGTCCCTCGGCTTCTTTTATAATCAGGAGGCAAAACATGATAGGACATATTCATTCCATCGAAACATTTGGAACCGTTGACGGTCCCGGTACCCGCTTCGTGGTTTTCTTTAAGGGCTGTCCCATGCGGTGCGCTTATTGCCATAATCCGGACACATGGAGTATGGAAGGCGGCGAAGAAAAAACCGCCGACGAGATTCTGGACTATTATGACCAGAACAAAGAATTTTATATGAATCACGGTGGCCTGACTGCTACCGGGGGCGAACCTCTGGTTCAGATTGATTTTCTGATCGAGTTGTTTACCAAAGCGAAGGAAAAGGGCATTCATACCTGTCTGGACACATCAGGAATCATGTTCCGCCGGAACGATCCGGAGCTTTTAGCCAAATATGATACCCTGTGTCAGGTAACGGATCTGGTTATGCTGGACATCAAACATATTGATCCAGAGGAGCATTTAAAACTGGTAAAGCAGCCAAATGAAAATATACTGGACTTTGCACTTTATCTGGAAGAAAAAAACGTACCGGTATGGATTCGCCATGTCATAGTACCGGGAATCACGGATCAGGAGGAAGAATTGACCCGACTGGGATATTTTATCGGCGGGCTTTCCAACCTAAAGGCATTGGATGTCCTGCCCTATCATACGATGGGCGAGGCAAAATATAAGAATCTGGGTATCGACTATCCGTTAAAGGGCGTACCGGCACTTACCAGCAATGAGGCCATCCTTGCAAAGCAACACATTATTGATGGAATCAAAAAACGCAGAAAGGAACTGGCTGAACATAAAAACAGCTAATTTCCTCAAACTTCTTCTTGCTATAATAGAAAAAATAGCTTAAAATCTAAATGTAAGTGATATTGATACAAGGAGGATATACAATATGGCATTCGTTATTTCTGATGCTTGTTTATCTTGTGGTGCATGTGCAGGTGCATGTCCTGTCGGCGCCATTTCTGAAGGAGATGGACAGTTTGTGATCGATGCAGATACCTGCATCAGCTGTGGTTCTTGTGCAGGGTCTTGTCCGGCAGGAGCAATTTCTGAGGAATAATTATACAAGCACTATCAAACGAACAAACAGCAAGCCCTTCACGAGAGAGGGCTTGCTGTTTTTATGTATTCCCTAAGGTTTGTCAGATGGGAAACGAATCAAGCGTCCTGATAAAATCCTTTATAAGATCATACCCTTTCCAAGCAGGGTCGCCATAACTGCTTTTTCTGCGTGGCGGCGGTTTTCCGCCTGATCGAGAATATGCTCTAAATTCCGATCTACAACCTCTTGGGATATTTCATATCCTACATGCATTGGCATATCATGAAGGACGATCGCATGACTGCCCTCTAAAAACTCTGTATTGATCTGATACGGCATCATACGGTTTAAGGTCTCTTCCTTTTGTTTTACATAGGCGGGATTATTAAAGAATTCCATATCCACCCATGTATCCGTATACAGAATATCCATATCCTTTACATATGTTCTTGCTTCCTCCATCGTCATAGTCGGATCCAGTTCGACATAATAACCGGTTGCCTTTGCCGACGCATAAAACTCGTCTCCCACCGCTGTCGTATTTACCAGCGGAGTCAGCCCGTAAAGGGTTCCCATTTTCATCTTTGCAAAAAACTCTACCAGAGAATTAAATACATTATTCTTTGCTCCTATATATAAGAGCTTTACTTTCAAGGTGCCGAATTTTTCCATAACGGTCAGGGCATCCGCCAGAATCTGACAGGGGTGATATGTGCTGTCGCAGCCATTGATAAACGGTACGATGGTATTCGCCCCGAACCGTTCAACCGTCTCATTTTTTATCAATCGTGCCATGATAATATCTACATTCCTGCCTACATACCGCAGTTCGGATACCGGCTCACCCAATACGAAGTTCGAGTCCTTCCATAACTGGTTATAATAGGTTCCGCCTAGTTCCGTTATCCCCGTAGTAAAGGATAAAAAGGTTCGGGTGGATGTTTTCTCAAACAGGGTATATAACTTTTTCCCTTTTAAGATCTCCTGATATTTTTCCGGATATTTTTTCATATCCATAGCCAGATTTAGAATCTCCTGCAATTCTTCCTTACTGTGTTCCTTAAAATTCAACATATTTTTCATATGATTTTCCCCTTATCTCTCTTTTAATGGTACTTTTATGTCAGGAATTTATGCTATCATATTTACAGCTTTTTTTCAAGGGAAATCATAGGACGGATAAAATAGAGGAATCGGATTGCAGACAGAAAAAAGGCTATACGGTATGCGTACAGCCTTTCTTTTTAAATTCTGGAGCGTGTCCTGCTTTTTTGCCCGAACAGCTTCTTTTTCTTTTTCCGCTTTCCTTCCTCTACAGCTGCTGCCACCTCTGCGTTTGCTTTTTGCCGCAGCCGGATCGCTTCGTCCAGTTTACGGAATCGTTCTTCCTCCCGCTCTTCTTTTTCCCGCATAACATAATCCATCTGTTTGATTACCCGGTCAGATACCTTGTCGGATACCTCATTGCTGATGGCTCCTGTCAAGGAACGGTTATTGGCTTCTAATGCCCTGCCGACGATCTTTGTCATAATTTCCTGAAACTGCTCTAACTTGAATTCTGCGGACATCGTATCCACCGGAGGCTGGGGTTTCATATTCGCCGGAGGCTGAGATTTTGTATTAGCCAAAGGCTGTATTTCCGTTTCCTTTTCTTTTAACGGGAGATTTCCACTGCGGCTCTGTGTATGGCTTGCCCTTGCCTGCTCCATTGCAACTACCTTCGAGCTGCCCGCCGCTTCCTCTGGAGACGTATGTACCTCCTGAGCCTGCTCCGCAGCACGATTCATCACCTCCCGCTGATCCAGCAAAGCCCTCCAGTTAAAGTTCGGATTGTTATACATTTCCGGCAGCACCAGCTTTATCGCTTTCAGCTGGAATCCCTGCTCCTTCATAGCCTGTATATCCTGTAGAACCCGAATGTCATCTGCTGTATAACAGCGATGTCCCATCTCATTTCGATGAATTTTCATATCCAGTTCTTCTTCCCAATACCGAAGAACATGAGGTTCCACATTCAGCTGTCGGGACGTATCCGATATCAGATGTATGGTCTCGTTCATAAAAAATCCCCCTCGTGTTTTCCTTTGTTATCCACATCATACACCAAGGGGGAGCTTGTCTCAATTTCTATCGTATTCTATTATACTTGCCTTTTTGACATATTTCGCATGGGACTTAGATACCATTATCTCTGACGGCTTCGTTCCAGATTTACAAACTTCGTATATTCTCCCTGCCAGCCCAGCATAACAGAGCCTGTCGCACCATTTCTCTGCTTCGCTATAATAATCTCCGCCTTATTCTTATCCTCCTCCGGCAAATCATCCCGATACTTATCTTCCCGATAAATAAATAAAACCACATCTGCATCCTGCTCAATCGAACCGGATTCCCGCAGATCAGAAAGCATCGGCTTATGATCCGTTCGTGCCTCTACCGCCCGGCTTAGCTGGGACAATGCGATGATCGGTGTATTCAGTTCCTTTGCCAGTACCTTTAGGCCTCTGGAAATCTCAGAAACCTCCTGCTGACGGGAATCCGTCCGCCCGCTTCCGCTCATTAACTGTAGGTAATCAATAATAATCAGGCCCACATTATGCCGCTGTTTTAACTTCCTGCATTTATTCCGAATATCACCAATGGTGACATTGGACTGATCCTCAATAAACAGACGTGTACCGCCGATCAGATTCGAGCTTTCATACAGCTTGAGCCATTGTTCGTCCTGAAGATTTCCTGTCCGTATATTCTGGGAATTCACTAGGGAATCCATTGCAAGCATTCGCTGTACCAGCTGTTCCTTATTCATCTCGAAGTTAAAAATCGCAACCGGATAATCCGTTTTCATAATGACATACTGGGCGATATTTAATACAAATGCAGTCTTACCCATAGCCGGCCTTGCGGCAACCAGAATCAGCTCGGAACCATGCAGACCGGTGAGCATATCGTCCAGGTCGATAAAGCCGGTAGGAACTCCCGTTATATTTCCCTTTTGTCTGGATGCTTCCCGAATATTTCGTAATACATTATCTACGATTTCCCGGATGGGAACTACATCATCACCGTTTCCGTTTTTTTGTGTCAGCTCCAGAATCTGGTCTTCCATACTGCCAATAATATTCGCAGAAGAATCCTTAAGAGCATAGCAGTCATTTGCTGCTGTTTCCGCCAGCTTGATGACCCGTCTCATATTTGCACGGTCACGCACAATCTCTGCATACTTTTTCACATTGGCAGAGGTCGGTACAATGCTCATCAACTCCTGAAGCGTATCGATACTGTAGACAGTCTCCGGCACGTCTTTTTCCTTCAACCGCTCCATCAGGGTAATCAGATCAATTACCGTTCCTTCATGATACAGCTCAACCATAGCTTCAAACATCATCCCGTATTGGGGCTGATAAAAATCGTCCTTTGTCAGCATATCCGCCACACTTACAACCGCTTCCCGATTCATCAGCATGGAAGCAACCACTGCCTGTTCCGATTCCACACTATTCGGTTGTACCTTACGAATAACCGCTTCTTCCATCTTTTGTCTTCCTAACTTTCTGTTATCTTAACCTTTAATTTTGCCGTCACCTTTGAATACAACTTGATTTCTACGGACTGTATGCCTATGGTCTTAATACTTTCCTTTAACTGGATCTTCTTCTTATCAATATCATAATGCAGCTGTTCCTTTACCGCCTCTGCAATTTCTTTGGAGGATACAGAACCAAAGGTTTTTCCGCCTTCTCCCACCTTCAGATGCAGAGTGATTTCTTTATCCTTTAATTCTTCCGCCAGCTTCTGGGCTGCCGCCAGGTTTTCGGCTGCCATTTTTTCTTCATTTGCCTTCTTTAGTTTTAAATCATTCAGATTCTTACTGTTTGCCTCCACGCCTAATTTTTTTGGCAGGATAAAGTTTCTGGCATATCCATCATTCACCTTGACGATTTCGCCTTTCTTCCCAAGACTTTTGACATCCTGCAATAAGATTACTTCCATGCTAGATCTCTCCTTCCACTGTCATTTTTTCTAGTATTCCCTCTAACTGTTTCCTGCCCTCCTCCAGACTGCAATCCTGCAGCTGGGCTCCGGCAACCGTAGCGTGACCGCCGCCGCCCATCTCTTCCATAATCAGTTGCACATTGACTTCATCAATGGATCTTGCGCTGATATAAACGGTATCCTTTACCTTTGTCAGCATAAAGGACGCCTTTACTCCATCTATGTCCAACAATTCATTGGCAATCTGTGCCGCCAGCACAGTCGGGCTGTCCACGCCTTCCGAGGGAAGTATTCCAATGGCATAGCAATCCATAAAAATATCCGCATTCCGGACGCCGGTCACCTTCTGCTTATAAAGCTCCATATCCATACGGAACATTTTCCGAACACGGGTAATATCCGCTCCGCTTCGTTTTAAGAAGGAAGCTGCTTCAAAGGTCCGGACACCGGTTTTGGTCACGAATGTATCCGTATCTACCAAGATACCTGCATACATAGCATCTGCCTCGATCGGGCGCAGCTTCGGCTTATCAATGATATACTGTAAGATTTCCGCTACCATTTCACAGGCAGAGGACGCATAAGGTTCGATATAGGACAGGGTCGCACTTTGGATCGAGTCTTTCATCGCCCTGTGATGATCGATCACCACTACGGACTTTGTCATGCTCAAAAGTTCTTCGCATTCCGTATATCCCGGCCGGTTCACATCGACTACGACAACCGCCGTATTGTGATCCAGAAGATTCACTGCCTGCTCGCTGTTAATAAACATATCCTCCGGATACATACTGTTTCCAATAAAGTTATTCATCTGGGGGCGGATGGAAACTGTAACCTCGTTAATGACGATATGCGCCCTCCGATTCATAGCCGCCGCCAGCCGATAGATGCCCACTGCCGCACCGAAGGAATCTGCATCGGGCAGCTTATGTCCCATGATAATGACCTGATCCTTTGCCTCCAAAACCTCCCGGAGCGCATGGGCTTTTACCCTCGCTTTTACACGGGTATTCTTTTCAACTCCCTGAGACTTTCCGCCATAATAGTAAATCTGTTCCCCATCTTTTACGACTGCCTGATCGCCGCCTCTTCCCAGTGCCAGATCTATGGCAACTCTGGCCGCATCATATGCCTGTAGATAGGTAGGGGCATTTACCCCCAGACCGATACTTAAGGTAACAGCGATTTCATTTCCGATATTTATGGAGCGAACCTCATCTAACAGGGCAAACCGGGTAGACTGAAGCTGTTGCAGATATTTCTGCTGAAAGACTACCATAAATTTATCTTTTTCCAGCTTTTTCACGATAGCATCTACATTCTGCATATATTTGTTGACCTTTCGGTCAATCAACGCAGTCAGAAGGGGACGGCGAACCTCTTCCACGCCTTCTAGTGCTTCTTCATAATTATCAATATAGATCAAACCGGAAACCAGCTTCTGATCTTTGTTTTCTTGAATATACCTGCGCAGCTCGGTTTCATCAAACAGATACATGGCAATCAAACCGTCTTGGATTTCTTCCTCCTCCACCGGCTCCGGCAATATATCCCTTACGATCACCCGGCGCATCTCAACCCGGTAATAATTTTCCTGATACCGCATTCCAAATTCCGTTACTTCCTCTTTAGGAAACAGTTCTCTGGTAATTTCCGGAAAAATCTGTGTAATTCCCTTCCGCCCCAGTTTCTCATTCCCTATAATAGCGTAAAATAAGGGATTCGCCCAAAGAATCTTACCGTCAAAATCAATCAAGGCGTAAGGAATCGCCAAGTCCTTTAAAAGCTCCTTCTGCACCTGTCCTTGTTCAAAGGCAAACCGTACCAGAGTTGTCATGATGCCGGGCTTGTTGTGGACATAGATAAAAATGATAATCAGGATATACGCTGCCATCATGACAGAAAAATAAACCCCGGTCTCAACATCCTTCATATACAGCAATCCGTTAAACACGACTAACGGTACTAACAAAAAAAACGGAATCCGTAAATACTGCTCTATTTTATTTTGTAATAATATCTTTTTGGGTTTTTCCAAAGGTTCCTTTTCTGTCTTAGGCGCCTTTATCACTTTAGGTTCCTTTTCGTTTTCCATATTAACTCCTGTTTGTTTCAAACAAATCCTGTGCTTCTATGGTAAGGAGCTGTTCCTTGCTTACCGCTCCAGCTACTACCAGTCGATTCGCCTGCCGCTCAATGACCTTGCTTAAATAATTCCGAACATCCCTTGCATTACCGAAGTTTTTATCCTTTTGTTGAAGCATTTCTTCCATCTTATCCCGCAATCGGAGTTTTCCCTGTTCGCTTACATGGTATTCCTGCTCCTTGCACATATACATAAATATCGTACACAGTTCTTCTGCATTATAATCGGGAAAATCTATAGTTTTATTAAACCGGGATTTTAACCCCGGATTCGCTGAGATAAACTCCGCCATTAAATCCGGATATCCGGCCACGATCACGATCAAATCGTCCCGGTAATCTTCCATCGCTTTATTCAAGGTATCGATCGCTTCCTGACCGAAGTCTCCTTCCGGCCCGTGATTACTCAGGGCATATGCTTCGTCAATGAACAATACACCGCCCCTTGCCTTCTCGACTACCTGTTTTACCTTCAGGGCAGTCTGCCCCATATATCCGGCAACCATACCGGAACGGTCTACCTCCACCATATGCCCTTTCGACAGGACACCTAAGGCGCAGTATATCTTAGACAATAGTCTGGCGACCGTCGTTTTTCCGGTTCCCGGATTCCCGGTAAATACAAAATGTCTGGCGACCGGTGCTTTTTTTAATCCGTTTTGCTCCCGTAATTCATTGATCTGCAGCAGATTGACGATATTCTTTACTTCCTTTTTTACACTTTCCAACCCGATCAGATCGTTCAATTCTTCTATCAGCGGCTCCAGCTGATAGCCGCCTTCCTCTGCCTGGGTAATGGTTCCCACAAAAGGAATCTCTTCCTCTGTATTTTCTATCCGCTCCTTTGCCCGATAGGGAATGCTGTCCGGAACCTCTTTACGTTCTTCTCCCAGATTTTTATAAGAATTTATCTGGCTTTCCAGCATCAACAGATACCGGGTCAGATTCCGTATCTCTTTATCCTCTATCTTCCGGTTACAGGCGATAAAGTCCCTTCCAAGCTCCTGAAAGGTATAATAATACAGGTTATGTATATCATAATATTTACTTTGATATACTACATTGGGAATATTCTTATCCTTCAAAAAATAATGAAGGGATAAAGGCGGATTGCTTAAAAAGTCCCGGTCGGATACTTTCTGCCTGCGGATACAGTCTATGATGGTATCCTCGTTAAATTCATATTCCAACAGCCTGTTAATGTATGTGATTTCCTCTTTCTGTATCTGTCCGTCTGCAATAGCAAGATAGCACAGAAAATTCCGGATATCCATCCGTAATTGTTCCGTTACACTAAAATCTCCCTCTAAAAGAATCCCATATTCCTCCATTTCATGAGCAATCCTCTTACAGGTACGAAATAAATTGACGCTTTCCTGCTCCATAACCTCACTCCAAACGTAACCGTTTCCTGTATCTTTTCCCGTTTAACAGATACAGCATACATTCTTTATAACTATACTACTTTTTCTTATATTTCGCAATGAAAAACAGCAGAGAAGAATTCCTCTGCTCAGACTGTCGACAAAGTGGTTCTGGGATGTGCATCCCAGAACCATTTTTCTGTTATTGATTGAATTGTGAGCAAA
>CANPZL010000052.1 GCA_947589055.1 uncultured Lachnospiraceae bacterium
GAGGCTATTGCCTCGTCAGCACTCTTATATGCCAGACTGCCCCTATAGTTGGTCTCAATATCCAGTTTCCGGCTTTCTCCGATCTCCAGCATAAAAGCGGTATTAAAGCTTTCCTCTTTAACCGATATCTGAATCTCCGGATCTTCTGCTTTCACTGCACCGGCTGCCACTGCCTCCAGCTGCACCTCTGTATCCGGCGGTGTCAATTTTTCTCTATCGCAGCCTGTGATCCCAACTGCCAGCATCGTTATCATAATCCCTGTTAATACCTGTTTTCCCATCTTTCTCATAATGATTCCTCCTCTTTTCTTTTTATCCTATTACACCTCTTTACCAAAGAATGGCAAATATGTTTTCCTTTTATCGGAAATTATCTTTTCTCTTATAACAGATTCTATTTTTCCTGAAAATGAGATAACGAAATTTTTTTGTGAATAACTTTTATTTACGATACCGTTTGACCGGGGATTGAGCGTGAATACCCCTGCTGTTTAAGCTTTATCCAAAAGATGACAAGATCGGCATCCGGATTGTGTCTGCGCATATCGGAAATGAGTTTGATTTCTTCCAGAGTGTGCTGGTTGGGATGATGATGGGGTCTGCGTGATTGATCACGCAAAAATTCAATGGAGCATTATAAAGGCCTTTTCAACGGTAAAGGTACTGCCTGTTAGTTTTGTATTATTTTTGTTTGGCGATGAAAGTATAACATAGAAATGGTATTTCCGTTTTTTTAAATATTTAGTTGTAACACATATATTGTGATCCTAAAACGGCATGGAATCTGGTGTTAAATTCATGTGGTAAATATCGTTGTGAAGGTGTTATAATATTCATGATGATTAAGTTTTCTTTCTTAGAACGTTTTTGTGGTGATTAACATTCTATAGGACTCAGCCGTTTTTGTATAGTGAAAAGTGTCACATTAACTGTAATTCTACACTGCTACGGACAAGATTTTTCAAGACATGTTTTATTAAATTCTCATTCAGTTGTATAATGTTATCAAACATGGGTTTTGCCTTTTCAGCTTCCGGCACTTGATCATAAGGGTGTTCAAACTTAAAATGGTCTTTGACAATGTTTCCGCTTTGGCGTATAATAACATTAGGGTCAAGTGAGTTTGTTAATTCGGGCAATTGTAGCCCCCATCTTTCAAACATTGCTTGACTTTTTATTTTGTTAAAAGGGAATAGTATTATCCTAAAAAAACAGCAATCCACTCCACCACATGAACTGCTGTCTGAAATCTATATATGAAAATTTTTTCTCGGATGTTTTGTTGTAAGAATATCTCTTTGCTTCGACATGGCAACATGAGTATAAATTTCGGTAATATTGATAGAACTATGTCCCAGCATCTCTTGGATATAACGAATGTCAACATCGGCGTCTAAAAGACTGGTGGCAAATGTATGCCGGAACATATGTGGGGTGATGTGCATTTCGATTGCAGCAAGGGAAGAGTATTTGTTAATCATTCTACGGGTTGCCTGATCAGATAATGCACTACCGTTTTGATTGGCAAAAAAGCAGCCGCATTCCTGTATCAGAGGTTGAAAATTTTTTTGATATTCCTTTAATATATGAACCACGTCTTCATTTCCGATCTGAATTTTCCGCTCCTTAGAGCCTTTCCCGTGAATTAAGATTGCTTGGTCGTATAAATTTACATCGCATGGTCGTAAGGAACAAAGTTCAGAAATCCGCATTCCGGTTGCAAAGAGCAGTTCGACCACTGCGGCATCTCTAAGAGCATTTTGCCGCTGGTACTTTGTTTTCGCATACTTTTGCTCCTGGTAAATGACATATAGCAGGGCCTCAACGGTATGGAGTGGTATGGTCTTCGGTAAAACAGTCGGTTCTCGGAATTTTATCTGTATTTTGTTAAAAGGGTTACGGTCAATCAATTCCTTGTATTCCAGATAATGAAAAAATGCCTTCACGGAGGCGATTTTTCGTCTGACAGTTTTCGGCTTATAATTTTGATGAAGTTCTGCGATAAAGGCTTCCAAGATGTCAGGAGTAACTGCCAAACTGTCTTGAACAGGTATTCTCTGTTCAAATTGTTTCAGATCAATACGGTATGCCTTTAGGGTTTTTGGATCCAGCCTTTTTTGAGACTGGCAGTATTCCAAGTAGTTCCTTTGTTGGGTTTGTAGCGTGTTCATCGTACATTTCTCCTTTGTTTGATATTTATTACAGATATATTTTATAGGAGTAGTCAAGGAATGTTATATGGATACTGGAATTCCATTGTGGTAAGAACATTTTAAAATAGAGTAGTAAAAGATAGAAATAAAAAAAAATTTGTCGTACATATGATTTACAAAGAATGCATATAACCCATTGTTAAAGTTGAGGGAACAAAGACGAAAGAAGTTACGTTTCCGGCGGAACCTCGCCCAGTACGCCGGTTCTTTTCTCTCTGGATAAACCGCCGCTCATATGCTCCTGCTCACTGTTGATAAATCTGGCACGCTGGATCGCATCTTCCCCATACCTGGTACGGATACTGTCGATCGCAGCATTCAGCTTGGCCAGCTTCTCATTTTTTTCCGTAGAAAACAGATCATACTGCTGGCACTCTGTATCCGTCACATGACCGGTCGATACTCCAATCTGCCGGATAGGTCTTCCGTCCCAGATTTGAGTAAAAAGCTGGCAGGCAGTTTCGTAAATGTTTTCCGTCACGTTAGTCGGTGTCAGTAAAGCGGTCTGGTGGGACTGGCGTTGGAAATCACAGTCCAGGATCGTAACGGAAACCATACCTATGAACGCATGATCCGAACGGATTCGGGCGCCGATGGTCTCACAGAGGGAAAGCAGGAAGCCCTTTGCCATATCCCCGTCCGTTACGTCATGCGGAATGGTGATAGAATTCCCATAACTTTTATTGGCCGCCTTATGATCCGTCACCAGTTCTACATCATGACCGTTGGCATAATTCCAGATGACTTCTCCATGCTTCTTAAAATGATACCGCAATGTATCCACATCACATCGGGCAATGTCCCCAATGGTATGCAGTCCTAATGTGTGTAATCGCTTGCTGGTAGAGCGGC
This sequence comes from uncultured Lachnospiraceae bacterium, assembly GCA_947589055.1. GTDB lineage: Bacteria > Bacillota > Clostridia > Lachnospirales > Lachnospiraceae > CAG-632. The sequence goes on from CANPZL010000052.1 coordinate 3,066, forward strand.
CGACAAAAAACAAATCCTCCACCGGCAGCGGCCACATTTTCGCAGGAATTTCAGAAGGGAATAAGGTATGTACCAAGTTGGGCTTTTTAAAATCTGACGCCATTTTTGCCAGAAGGCGGTTACAGGATACGCCGATATTCACAGTGAAACCGAGGGTTTCATAAATTTTATCCTTCAGATACTCGGCAAAAATAACCGGAGAACCATAGAGACGGGTCGTGCCGGTCATATCGCAGAAAGCCTCGTCGATACTGTACTGTTCCACGACGGGAGCGTATTCCCGCAGCAGTTCTATGAAACGACGGGAGCAGTTTACATATAAACCGTAATCCGGAGGTACTACTAACAGCTCCGGACATTTCCTTCTGGCGCTGATCAGAGGTTCCCCTGTGTGGATAGAATATTCCTTTGCCGATGTGGATTTTGCCAGAACGATTCCATGCCTTGTTTCTTCGCTTCCGCCGATGACCGAGGGAAGGGTGCGCAGATCTGGGGCAGAAGGATTCTCCCTTAGGCGGCGGGCGGCCTCCCAGGAAAGAAAAGCACTATTTACATCTACATGATAAATAATTGGTTCCGGCATTTTCTACCTGCTTTCCGGTACGGATATATAAGCGTTACGGTTTGATACATTAAATATATTGAAACAAAATCCGGACAAAATCAAGCGTAACACGAAAACAGTTGCAACAAATCATTCTCAAGTTAAAAATCGGGTCAGTGTCCAGCGGTGCAGGTTCACATGATAGGTCAGATAAAAAAGATGTTGTTTCCCTTCTACCTCGGCGGCGCAAGTATATATAAGCTCTCTGGTTCCTGCAAGCCGTGTTTCCTTCCGGGCAAGGATCTCAGAGATATGGACCGTGATGATTTCATGCTCGGCTGTTTCATACCGGAAGCGTATCGGTGTCAGATCGCCAAGGGTAGATACGACGCAGAATAATTGAATTGGAATATTAAAATGCTGTTCCATAGATATACTCCCTTTCATTGGACAAGGCTTGCAGCTACGTTAGATGTTTCCCGTATCATTATAGTAGCAGAACATATGTTCTAAGTAAATAGGAAAAATGAGGATAGTTCCCGTATTTTTGGCAGACCGGTAAAAAATTAAAATACCATTCTTGCATTGGCAAAAATGTTCTGTATAATTAGGATTGTAAAAACCGATAATGATAAGGATCTTTCGTCGAGGATTCCTGTAATGGAATACGGAATATGCTACGATCACAAAAGAAGGAGGAAGAAACTATGAAAAATCCGGCAGCATTATTTAAGATAAAAGGACTTTGGGATCAGTTTGTTCAAAACCACCCGAAGTTTCCCCAGTTTTTAAGTGCGGCGATGAACAGCGGCGTCCATGAGGATAGTATCATTGAGATTCAGATTACCCAGCCGGACGGACAGCAAATGAAAACAAATGTTAAGATCAGTCAGTCCGATTTAGAGCTGTTTACTCAGTTAAAAGCATTGATGGGTTGATCGGCTCCCATTCAGTAAGGTGGAAACGATGGAAATAGGAATTCGTGAATTTGAAAACAGGGATCGTCAGGCGGTAATCGCTATCTGGAATCAGGTGGTAGAGGACGGGACAGCGTTTCCCCAGACGGAACTCTTAGAAGGTGAAAGCGGAGCGGCGTTTTTTCAGGCGCAATCCTATACCGGTGTGGCATATGACAAGGATACCGGAGAGATCATAGGATTGTATATCCTGCACCCGAATAACGTGGGACGCTGCGGTCATATATGCAATGCCAGTTATGCGGTGAAAAAGGATCTCCGGGGCTGCCGCATCGGGGAAGCCTTAGTAGTCCATTGTCTGGAACAGGCAAAGGCACTGGGCTTTCGGCTCCTACAGTTTAATGCGGTAGTAAAAAGCAATGCCGCAGCCATCGCATTGTATGAAAAGCTGGGCTTTGTGGAGCTGGGAACCGTTCCCGGCGGCTTTCGCATAGGAGAGGATACATATGAAGATATTGTGCTTTATTATCATACGTTATAAAGACATCTAGCTTTCCCATTGCTGTAAGGTACTGACTAAAAGAGGCACGATCTGCTTCTTTCTCGAAACGACGCCGGGCAGATGGCAGACATTTCCTTCCGGTTCCGTAAGGAAGGCTTCCGTCACCAGTTGGGCGGCCTGTTCACCATAAAACAGCATATCAGAGGCCTCCTCTAAAATATTAGTCATCACAAAGAATATCATATCGCATTTCGTGCTTAGATAGCCTTCTTCCAGATAGGCGTGCATTTGCTCCTGCAGGCTTAAAAGCTCCTGCCGGTTCATAGAGCTGATCTGTCCCACGCCGAAGGTGGTATCGCCGATCTGAAAGGTTTTAAAATCCTGATAAAAGATTTCTTCCGGCGATTTTCCGATCAGATCACTGCCTGCGGCAAACATTTCCATAGCATAAGTTTCAATATCTATGTCCGCCAGTCTGGAAAGCTGACGGGCAGCCGATTCGTCCATAGGCGTACAGGTAGGCGAACGGAACATCAGCGTATCGGAAAGGATAGCGGAGCAGAGAAGGCCGGCGATTTCCTTGGGAGGGGTTACGTTTTGTTCCAGAAACATTTGATAAATGATAGTTGCGGTACAGCCTACGGGCTGATTGCGGAAATAGACCGGATTTATGGTTTCCAGAGTGCCGATCCGGTGATGGTCGATGATCTCTAGGATTTCTGCATTTTCAATACCGGCAACCGCTTGGGAGCGTTCATTATGATCCACTAGGATCACCTGTTTTCTCCGCATGGCAAGCAGATTCCGTCGGGATACCATACCGTAGTAATTCCCAATGGCATCGGTAATGGGGAAATCCCGGTGTCGGAGCTTAGACATGACCTCTTTTACACTGTCTAAGGTATCCTCCAGTTGGAAAGTTACCAGATTGGAACGCCGCATGAAATATTTGATCGGAATGCTTTGATTGATCATACGGGCGGCGGAATAAGTATCCAGATAGGTAGTAATGATATTGCACTGACGCTCCTTTGCCAATGCGATGATCGCAGGGGAAATCTTGGCATTTAAGCAGACGATCAGACAGGAGGCGCCCTGTTCAATGGCTTCCCGCTGGTTTTCTTCCCGGTCGGCAACTAAGATCAAGTCGTCTTCTTCAATACTGGCTTCCGGAACATTCCGGTCAGCGGCGCCGATCAATACTTTACCGTTGACGATACGGGCATGAGGATTGCCGCAGATCAAGGTCCCCTCCAGTACGTCCAGCAGATTCCCGATGGGAGTACGGGCAAGGGCAAGGATCCGGTTATCAAATACGTCCATATAAGACTTTGCAATATCATTGATCGTAATCAAGCCTTCTAACTTATTCCCGCCCTGAACGATAGGGAGCGTTACGACGTCCTGCTCCTTCATAAGCTGCCATGCGGTACGGATGGAGATGGTATCCGGCACCCCCGTGGTTTCCCGGAAATCAATATCCTGCATCTGTACATTTACGTCTTCCAGATATGCGGGAGGTTCTACATCGAAATATTGCAGGACGAAATTCGTTTCATTATTGATATTGCCTGCTCGATTGGGAGTATAAGGTCCCGGCTGCCCGGCGTTTTTCAGATAGGCATAAGCAATGGCAGAACAGATGGAATCCGTATCCGGATTTTTATGCCCTACGACATGGATCGTTTGTTGTTCCATAGTACACCTCCGTTCCTTTGGATAAGAAAGCTTTTTATTAGAGAAAGTATACCATAGAACGGATAGGGCGGGGGAAATTTTTTTCGACGAAAAAAGATGCACCCGTAATCCTGTCCGGCAAAGAGAAAGCGAAAAAGGATTGCAAGGTTGGAAATCTTATGTTATCTTGTACCTGAGTGGTATTCGAAGAGAAATCACATCGGAATAATGTGTCACCGCACAGATGGAAAGGAAAGGGAGTGGTGGCATGGATATAGGCATCATAGGTGCCGGCAAGGTAGGCTGTTCTATGGGGAAATATGCCAGACAGCATAATCTGCCGGTAGCAGGATACTATAGCAAAACAGCAAAAAGCGCAGAAGAAGCGGCAGAATTCACGCAGACGGAGTGCTTTGAGGATTTAACAGATATTATTTTGGCAAGCGATACCCTTTGGATCGCAACACCGGACGATACGATCCGGGAGGTCTGGGATTGCATTGCAAGGTACGACATTCAAGAATATATTATTTGTCATTTTAGTGGCTCATTATCTTCCGATGTTTTCTACGGGATTGAAAAAAAACTGGCGCATCCTTGTTCCATTCATCCCATTTATGCATTCAACGATAAGAATACCTCCTATCAAAATCTAAAAGAAGCTTATTTTACCATTGAAGGGGACGACTTTGCGGTAGAGCAGATGACAGCGGTTCTGGAAAAAATGGGGAATCGGGTTATCCGGATAAAGCCGGAACGAAAAGCACTTTATCATAGTGCGGCCTCTCTGGTCAGTAATCATGTGCTGGGTGTTATAGATGCGGGAATCCATGTAATGGAGGAATGCGGGTTTACCCGGCAAGAGGCATATGTTGCCTTTACCCCGTTAATCCTGCGAAACATAGAAGCAGGCTGTAAGAAGGGGTGTACGGAGGCATTGACCGGGCCGATTGAACGTAATGATACAAAAACCGTAGACCGGCATTTGGCGGCATTGACCGGAACAGCAAGAGAAATCTACGAAAGCGTAGGACAGGAACTGGTCGTCATGGCAAAGGAGAAGAATCCGGAGCGGGATTATACCGGAATGGAGCTGCGTTTTCGATAAAGCCGGCATATAGGAAAGAGATTTGTATCAGACAGGAGGGTAATGAAAATGAAAAATACAGTGATAACATTTCAAAAAGCCAAGGCGGAAGGGACGAAGCTGACAATGCTCACCGCCTATGATTATTCCACAGCAAAGCTGTTAGATGAAGCAGGAGTAAACAGTATCTTGGTAGGTGATTCGCTGGGAAATGTGATTCTCGGCTACGAAGATACGATTCCCGTAACGATGGAGGATATGATCCATCATGGCGCTGCTGTTGCCAGAGGGGCAAAAAATGCATTGGTGGTAATTGATATGCCGTTTATGTCTTATCAGGTTTCAGTAGAGGAAGCGGTTTACAATGCAGGCCGTTTGATGAAGGAAGGCTTAGGCGGCGCAGTGAAGCTGGAAGGCGGAGAAGAGGTATGCCCGCAGATTCGGGCCATTGTGAATGCAGGGATTCCGGTAATGGCACATTTAGGGCTGACACCCCAATCCATTCATATATTTGGCGGCCATAAGGTACAGGGGAAAACGGAAGCAGCGGCAAAGAAATTGATCGAGGCGGCAAAGAAGGTGCAGGAAGCAGGAGCGTTTGCCGTAGTTTTGGAAGCGGTTCCCTCAAAGCTGGCGGAGATGATCACGAAGGAGCTTGCGATTCCTACGATCGGCATTGGAGCAGGAAACAACTGCGACGGGCAGGTACTGGTATATCAGGATATGCTGGGGATGTTTTCGGATTTTACGCCGAAGTTTGTAAAGCGGTATGCGAATCTGGGAGAGCTTATGAAAACGGCATTCCGGACTTACATCGAAGAAGTGCAGTCTGGTGCATTTCCGGCGGAGGAACATGCATATACGGTTGACGACAGTGTGATCGAGAAATTATATTAACTGAGGCAGAAAGAAGGAGAATAAATATGAAGATCGTACAGACAGTGGAGGAGGTACGGACGCAGGTAAAAGAATGGAAAATGAAGGGCCTTACAGTAGGACTGGTGCCTACTATGGGATACCTGCATGAAGGACATAAAAGCCTGATCGACCGGGCAGTAGAGGAAAATGACAAGGTAGTAGTCAGCGTATTTGTAAATCCCATGCAGTTTGGGCCGACGGAGGACTTGGCGAGCTATCCCAGAGACTTGGACCGGGATGCCGCATTATGTGAGGCGGCAGGTGCGGACCTTATCTTTCACCCGGAGCCGGAGGAGATGTACAAGCCGGACTTTTCCAGCTTTATTGATATGAATACTTTGACCGGGGGGCTGTGCGGAAAAAGCCGTCCGATCCATTTTCGGGGAGTATGTACGGTGGTGGGGAAGTTATTCCACATCGTAGGGCCGGATCGGGCGTACTTTGGACAGAAAGATGCCCAGCAGCTGGCAGTTATCCGCCATATGGTAAAGGATTTGAACTTTGACTTGGAAGTAGTCGGCTGTCCAATCGTCCGGGAGCCGGACGGTCTGGCAAAAAGCTCCCGCAATACGTACTTAAACCCGACTGAGCGGCAGGCGGCATTGATCTTATACAAGAGTCTGGAAAAGGGAAAAGAATTGATCGAAAGCGGAGAACGGCAGGCATCGGTTATCCGGGAAGCAATGATCCGTATGATCGAAACGGAACCCCTCGCAAAGATCGATTATGTAGAACTGGTAGACTGGGACACATTAGAGCCGGTAGCGCTTATAGAGGGCCCCGTATTAAATGCGATTGCCGTTTATATCGGGACTACACGGTTGATCGATAACCATATTTATGAAAGGATATAAACGATGAAGATTACCATGTTGAAAGCAAAGATCCACCGTGCTGTAGTGGTACAGGCGGCGCTGAATTATGTGGGCAGCATTACGATTGACGCAGAACTGATGGACGCAGCAGGCATTCTGGAATATGAAAAGGTACAGATCGCAGATGTGGAAAGTGGCAATCGGTTTGAAACCTATGTGATCGCAGGGGAAGCAGGCTCCGGCATGATCTGCTTAAACGGAGCGGCGGCCAGACAGGTACAGCTAGGAGACCATGTGATCATTATGGCATATGCGGAGATGACGCCGGAGGAAGCGAAGGAGCATAAGCCGCAGGTGGTATTCGTAGATGAGGACAACCATATCCGGCGGATTGCACATTATGAAAAGCATGGGGAGCTTTCCTGACAGGAGGAAGATATGCCGGAGCCGGATATGCGTTTACTCGTATCTGACAAAAAAGGACGAGTTTTACAGGTACATAACTTCAGCCGGGAGGAAATAAGGCCGGGGTTTAAAGGGGCGGCAGATCGGGCCGGAATCGGCGTTATGGCGGACATTTTTCTGGAAGAGCGTTAGACAAAATAAAGAGAAGTCCTTAGTTGACAAAGAAGCGATAAATGAGTAAAATTTATATATCTTAGAATGGGGTAAGGAGGTGAAAAAATGTATAAGCGTTCAGAATTATCCGAATGTGAGCTGATCACAATGAAGTGCATTTGGGATGCACAGGAACCGATTACCTGTCAGGAAGTCATGCAGCGGTTGAGAAATGGTTATGGATTGATCTATAAGGATACGACGGTATATACCTTCCTGAAGAATTTGCGGGAAAAGGGCTTTATCGATTCTTATCGGAGAGGCATTACCTATTATGTACCGATTCGTGAGGAAAAGGCTTATCGGGAAGAACAACTAAAGAAAGCGGAAGATTTCTGGTTTAAGGGTTCGGCACCAATGCTGCTGTCTTCTTTATTTCAAATGAAACATATGACACAGAAAGAAAAGGAAGAACTTAAGAGGATGATCGATGAATTGGAATGATTACTTACTTTATATGATCTTTATGACAGGCTTAACAGGAAGTATCTGGTCTGTCATATGGCTTTTGGTATGCCAGATAGTAAAAAAGTACTGCAGTTCACGAACGATTTATAAGTATCAGAAGATCCTCATAGCAGGATATTGCCTGCCGGTTGTTTTTTTAGCGGAATTGATCCATTTGCGGGCGGCAGATTATACGGTGGGATTTTTATTTACGGTAACGCCGTCGATGGAAAAGGTCTTAGATATTGTCTTTTGGATTTGGGCAGGAGGAGTGGCCGCCTGCCTTTTAGTCTTTTTCGTGAAAGCGTTGCGGTTATATTGGGAATACAGAAAAGGAATACCCGTTTCCATAAAAGATAAAGCGCTTCTTCAACAGACGTGTGAGAAATTGGGAATAAAGGAAGAGGTAAGGGTATGCCGGAATTATAATGTAGCAAGCCCGTTTATTTTTGGAATCCGGAAGCCCTGCATCTATCTGCCGGTATACGATTGTTCAGAAACCGAACTGGAGATGGTCTTTTCTCATGAACTGATGCATTATAAGCAGGGAGATGTATTCTGGAAGCCTTTTTTCTGCCTTCTGTGTTGTCTATATTGGTTCAATCCGCTGATATGGGTATCCATGTATTGGTTTCAGAAATGGTCAGAAGCAAGCTGTGACGAGAGCTGTTGTGAAGATTTCTATTGCAGCCGGGAATATTTCCAAACGATCTACAAATTGATGGAGGAAATAACAGATGGCGGGGAGCAATGGGAACAGGACGGGAAGAAAAACAGGAACAGGACTACATTAACATCAAACTGGTATAATAACGAAAATGAACTAAGATGGAGAGTAAAAACGATGAAATCACCACATAAAATTGTAAAAAAGGGAATATCGATCGCAATCACGACGATGATAGTCCTGGTAAGCGGCGTATCTACATATGGAGCGGAGCTGGGTGCAAAAAAGGCTTATGATTGTGTTTATATGAATACAATGGAAGGCCTTGAAGAAGCGAGTGCGTCATCAACGGAATATGAAGAATATGTAATGGATATTGATGATTTGGAAGGGATTGAGATCATAGAGGCAGGGGAAGGAAATGAAGATGCCCAGACTATGGTGATAGATACTGTCGGTACGATCGGCTGGACGGTCCGGAGCGGAAACGGTGTCAAGAGCAGTGCCTTTTATGAGCCAAGTAGCGGCAGTGTTACCATTATGGTTAAGATAGTGCCTGAAAATAAGGAAGTAAAGGTCGGGATCGTTGGCGAGGATAACCTATTTCATTATGTTAGGGGAAAGGGAACGATTACACATACGTTTTCGGTACCGGCTGCCGGTAATTACCGGGTATATATTATAAATGAAAGTGATACAACAGTGACTGCAGACGGATGTTATATATTTTAAGATGATGTAAGGAAAGGGGCGGTTGGATACGCCCCTTTCTTTTTTATAAACACAGGCAGCAATATTGGTATGGAAAGCAGGAGAGACAAAACCTGCCGGTGTGACACTGGAGAGCCGGCGCATTGCCTTGAGGCAATGAAGGCATATCAGATTAAGATCATAAATGAGAAGTAAGGAGGGCCATTATGCTGACAGGAAAGACGGTAGTATTAGGCGTGACCGGAAGCATTGCCGCTTATAAAATGGCAAATTTAACCAGTATGCTTCTGAAGCAGCATGCGGATGTCTATGTGTTGATGACGGAACATGCAAAGAATTTTATCCACCCCATTACCTTTGAGACCTTAACGGGGCATAAGACGCTGGTGGATACCTTTGACCGGAACTTTAACTATAATATCGAACATGTTTCCCTGGCAAAAAAGGCGGATCTTGTATTAGTGGCGCCGGCAACCGCAAATGTGATCGGGAAGCTGGCAAACGGTATCGCAGACGATATGCTGACAACGACGGTTATGGCGTGTAGCTGTAAGAAGCTGATTGCCCCTGCTATGAATACCCAGATGTTTGAGAATCCGATCGTGCAGGATAATCTAAAGAAGCTGCAGCAGTATGATATGACGGTGATCTGGCCGGAAGTGGGGCGCCTTGCCTGCAAGGATGTGGGAGCCGGAAAGCTGCCTGCCGAACAGACCTTGATGGACTATATACTGCGGGAGCTTCACTATGAAAAGGATATGAAGGGAATGCGGGTTCT
>CANPZL010000053.1 GCA_947589055.1 uncultured Lachnospiraceae bacterium
TGCATGCAAAAAACGGAACCCGCCGGATTTTCAAGGTCTTGCTCCGGCTGATACCCGAACCGCTCTATAACCGTCTCCGGATCATGGCAGGGCATATAACCCTTTATGGAACAAAACAGCTTCCCCCGTCCCCCGGTATACGCATTCACCTCCAGAGAATAGCCGGACATGGTAGAAACAGGAGCCTGTCCCGTAAGGATTACCATATCTCCCTCCGGCTCATGATTTATGATCGTTCCGTACATTCTCTGAATATCCGACATAGCACGTCCGGAATTTATCAGGGGCAGTTCCAATCGGAATTCATATACCGGTTCCAGAAGCCGGCAACCCGCTTTCATCAATCCCTGACGTATCGCCCGTCTTACCGCCTGCCGGAAATCTCCGCCCTCCGTATGTTTTATATGTGCCTTTCCCGCCAGCAGGGTTATCTTCATATCCGCCATTTCCGATCCGGTCAATACACCGGGATAGCTTTCATGCTCCAGACAGCTTATGATCTGCTGCTGCCAATTCCGGCCAAGCTGTTCTTCCCTGCATAGATTTTCAATCTGGATGCCGCTTCCCGGTTCTCCGGGTTCCATAAGAAGATGTACTTCGGCATAATGCCGCAAAGGCTCATAATGCCCAACCCCGACTACCGGTTCTTCCAGTGTTTCCTTATATACCAGACACCCCTCTAAAAAGTCGACCGTTAATCCAAACCGCTCCCGAATCACAGAGCGTAAAATCTCCATCTCCACTTCTCCCATAAGCTGAATCTGAAGCTCGCCTGTCTCTTCCTTCCAGACCAGACGCAGCATGGGATTTTCTTCTTCCAACTCCTTTAACTGCTTCCTCGCCTGATAGCTGTCGCAGTTTTCCGGTAATGACACCCGATACTGCAAGACCGGCTCCAGCACCGGAAGCTCTGCTTCTTTTTCCTTACCGATTCCTTCTCCACAGTAGCTATGCTCCAGTCCGGTCACTGCACAAACCATACCGGCCTGTACGTTCTCTACTGTCCGGAACTTAGAGCCGGAATAGATCCGAATCTGATCTGCCTTTTCTTCTATACCGTTATGGCTGATCCGTTCCTTTACTTTTAAGCTTCCGCCTGTCAGCTTCATATGGGTCAAGCGGTTTCCCTTATCGTCTCTGGTTATCTTGTATACCCTTGCACCGAATTCTTTGTCATAGCACTTCGGACAGACATACCGGCGGATCCCCTCCATCAAAGCATCTACGCCCTCCAGCCTTAAAGCAGAACCAAAATAACAAGGAAATACCTTTCGTTCCCGGATCGCTGCTGCGATAGACGATGGTTTCAGGGTATCTGTATTCAGATATTCCTCTACCAATGCCTCTTCTCCCTTTTCGGCAATCGCTTCCAGACAGTCTGCCGACAAGATGCCTGCTGAATCCGTGGCAAAATCCAGACACCCGCTGTCTAGTCGTGTCTGCAATTCCTGCATAAGATGTTCCCGATCCGCTTCCGGTTGATCCATTTTATTGATAAAGAGAAATACCGGTATCCCATACCGTTCCAACAGCTTCCAGAGTGTACAGGTATGTCCCTGGATTCCGTCCGCAGCACTGATTACCAAGATTCCATAATCCAATACCTGTAAGGTACGTTCCATTTCAGCAGAAAAATCCACATGTCCCGGCGTATCCAGCAAGCTCACCTGCCAGCTTCCAATGGAAAGCTCCGCCTGCTTGGAAAAAATCGTGATCCCACGCTCTCGTTCCAGTGCAGCAGTATCCAAAAATGCATCTCCCTTATCCACCCGTCCCAGACTAGGTATCTCCTTGCTTAAGTATAGCAGGCTTTCGGACAAGGTCGTTTTTCCTGCATCTACATGAGCCAGGATTCCGATACAGATATGGCTATTGGATTGTGATTCCTGCGTCGCAGACATTCTTCGTTCTCCTGTTGATTCTGTTCTCCTGCGGATTCTGTTTTTCCGTTTCTAACTTCCTGTATGATGATCAAAATCTTCTTTGCAAAGTTGTTCTATGGTGTAATATGTTATTTTTGGTAATAAAATCCGGAGGTTTTGTCCAGATTCTACCTGTTACGTGGGTTTTTAGGAGATTGTATTGTCATTTTGTTGTCACTCTGCGTATTACTTGTCTATCAAGCACGCTATGCTTTCGTATATGTTTTCTTCATATAGTCATCAATAGCATTAACGATATATTCAGGAACCGTTTCATATTTTACCATATCAAGGTAATATGCATAATCGTTCTCAATATGATAACTCTCATTTATAAATTTCACCAGCACATCCTCTTCCTTAATCTCCTTACTTGGATTAACATCAAAGAGTGCCCTGAATAGTTGTATTTTTAAATACTCATTGGTTTCTGCGAAGTATAGCTCTGATAATTTTTCTTCGTTATATACCTCATTATACAACTTAGAATAATCAAAATCTTCTATCCACTTTTTAATTTCTGTACATCCTGCTTGCACTTTGCTCTGCGGCATATCAGTATTATCCATATACTTACACGCATTACGACCATGAATCAAGGAAGATAACACATTATAGGCATCCAAATAATTTTCTATACCATTGTGCTCATAATATTTTCGTAAAAAAGCAATTCTGTGAGCAACCCCCAAAGCATCATCTTTAACATAACTTGCCAATGCTTGCACCACAGGTTTAATATTTTGTTTAAAATCGATATCTAATTCCTTTAATATACCCTTACTATTTTTTATAAACTTAGTATTCAAAGCCTCTGATGGCAACTTTCCTACTACACCAAAATCAATTATTGGTTCAAAGTCGTGAGTCAACATTAATACGGTTTTTTTATAAAAACTTCTTGGCAAAACACCACTTTGTTTAGAAAACATTCTATGAATTATCGCATATTTTTTATTTGTATCAAAAGAAGAAATCGGATCATCCAAAACGACAAGTTCCGCATTCTCGCTAATGGCATAAAACATAAATAACACTAATGAAAATGCATTTCTTTCGCCCCAACTCAAATGATTCCTAATTTTATCAACATACACTAATTCCTTGTCATGTACATATTGTAAAGTTGCTATAGCTTGTCCTCTTTCATCCAAATTAATTCCCACACGATAGGATATACCAGCAGATTCAAGAAAATCATTTATGTCCTTCTGTGAAGTTGAAACTGTTCTCTTCAGCACACTTTGCAACTTTCCTATTGCAACCTTAATATCCAACGCTTGTTTTCTTAATTCTTCAATAGCATTATTAATCAAATCGACTATTTCAAAAAAATCATCATTCGAAAAAAAATTAAAAATTGTCTTTTCTAATTTCATGTCCTCTAATATCTTGTCTATATCATTAATATCAGATTGCTTAAATACATTTTTATCAAACAAGGAAATCTTATTAAGTTGACTTGATATATGTACATATTCATTCATAAATGCCTTTAAAATTGCACCTATTGCACTCTCTTCCTTTTCTTCCTTTATACATGCAATAATAGATTCAAATTTATCATCTGGCATATATTTATGGAAATTTTCAAATAAATCCAACATGTTCTTTAAGTTCTGTGCATCTGACTTTTTATATGTCTCTTTAAATGTTTTCTTTTCTTCGTCAAACTCAGTTCTTAAATCATCTGAACAATACGGACAAATTCCCTTTGTATCAAAGGAATCCCCTTTTGATTTCCAATCAATCCAATTAATACAAATCTGGTCATCTGATATTATAGGACTATATTTTTTTAGTTTTTCCGGAATGTTATATAAATTATTTTTCTTTATAATAGCCTTATAGTTTGTATTATTTTTTATGCTACTTCCTGCTGCATTTAGTTCAAGTTTTCCCATAAAAGCTGAAATATCGTTTCTCAACTGAAGTATCTGCGGTTTTGTATCAATATCAACTTTTAACTTGGTCAATCGATTATCTAATTCAGCTCTTTTTTGTTCATAGTCCGGTGTTCTGATAAACACATCAAATGCATTATCAATAACTTCACTTTCTTTAAACACCATATTATTGACAAATTCTTCGTTAAACACCTTAACCACTTGTATTTTTTGACTTAAATTGATTGTCGGCATAACATCTTCATCACTTCCAAACGGTTTTAATTCATCCAATGCCTTTCCTTGACTTATCAAAGAAATCGCCGTTGATAAAGTTGACTTTCCGGTTCCATTCATTCCATATTTTATGTTAAGTTTATTTTTCTCCAAAGCCAATTCGCCTTTAGAAATATTATTGCAATTTTCTATAGTAATTTTAATTTCATCCATAATATGCCTTCTTTCCATTGTATAAACTGCAAGCACTGTATACGTCTTCAGCGTAAAAACCATATAACCGTTAATTTAACTCATACGTCTTCGGCTCCGGAAATAATAAATCCAAATCTCGAGGAAAAATCTTAAACGGAAATCCATGATCTCTCACTGTTCCATTTTCCTTCCTATGCATTATATAATCCACCGTTATTATTCCTTCATCAATCAACTGTGGAAATAAACTTGCATTTGGATTTTTGGTATGAACAATTTTGTCATATCTAAAGTATTCTTGCCCGTTTTCTATCTTACTCGTAGCTTTTACCCAAAATGTTTCCTTATGCTTTTCCAATAGTCTCTGCTTCAACAACAAGAAACTCCATTGTACCACATATCGCCTTACCACATCATCTTTGGTATAATAGTTTATTAGTAAATCATTATCTAAATCTACTTCCAGATATAAGCCTTGCGGATTAGGGACATTCGCACGTAATGTACAGTTCAAATCGAATCTTTGAGAACCATCCTTTTGTTCAGCCCAATAACCATATGTATCAAGCAACTTCACTCGATCCATACCCCTACTATTAGCCCAATCAGGCACTTGTGTAAACAAATTCACTCTGTTACTCGTCTTTGGTTTACTGTATGTTGATGTTCTACTTGCCTTCAATTCTATCCCCTTATAATCTGGTAATTTCGAAGGATTTCTTGATATCCCCAAAGCATTCTCCAAAGTATCCCCAACACCGGGATCCCCTATGGTAATACTCGGCAAAAAACCACGATTATGAATCTCCTGAATCTTTGCTAATAGTTCCTTTGCAATAGCATTTTCGTCATCGATAAACTGCTGAATAACTCCGCTGATAAAACCAGAATTCATTGATTCAACAATTTCCGCATTGGACAAATTCAGAACATATAATTTCCCTTTATTAGCCAAAATGGCCAATAAGTTACAAGGCACACAATACTGCTTCAGATTATAAAACCATATTCTTGGATCTCCCTGTTTCGTTATAGGTCTATACAGCGAAGCCACTGTTTCAATCATTCTATCTGGCAACAAGAAATATGTTTTTACCAACTCCTTATACTCAGGTCCCTGTCTTTGCTCCATATAATTATGAATACCCGTTTCTCGTAACATCTCTCTTAAAGGCAATGTGGCATCCATAATAGACTTTTGATATCCTGTTGGTGTTGGCACTAAAAATGCCACTTGCAAACCCGCATTTGCAAAAAACGGTAAAAATTCTCTTATTGATGTATCCGACATTTTCAACATATATTTCACTCTTCTTTCTCTCAAAATAGTGCAAGGCAACCCGAAGCATTCGGTTTGCCTTGTAATTGCTATACCTCCAAAACTCTCATTATTGCAGTTGCTATCGCTCTGGCTAATAATGGAGGTACAGCATTACCAACTTGTGAATACTGAGGAACTTCTACACGCCTTCGCAATCCGCCAGTTGTTCTTTTACCTAAAAACTTAAAACTATCATCAAACGATTGTATTCGTGCCAATTCTCTAACCGTAAATGTTCTCGGTTCAAATGGTGAAATATAATCGTCAGCAATGGTCATGACAGTTGCTGATGGTCTGGCTCTATCCAATCTTGTTCTAATATTCTTCTTTGTGAGTAAAATATCTGCATTTTCTCTGCTCACATTCCCTCTCCTAAACAAGTCAATAACTGCTTGTTCATCAATACCCATTTTTTCAACACAATGGGCAATCAACGCAGGAGAATTAGCAATGTCTATGCCTTCTAACACTATGCGATTTTTTAATCCGGCACCATCCTCACCTTCTCTAAACAATGCAAATCTTTCTGAAATAATCTGCTGATGTGTGGATATCTCATTATTATGTATAATACCATTACTGTTAATAGTATTACCATAAATATCTGGAGTACGACCCACCCTTGAATTCATTTGATACTCTGTATTTTCTGCATGAACTTGATTACGCACGTTATTATCTCGAATCAAATCGCTTATAGCATCTGTAATGGTTAAAGCTGTTTCATCATTATGTGTTGGTTCTGGATATACTGGAGCAACCATATCATTTCTATATGCCATTACTATTATTCTATTTCTTCTTTGTGGAACACCATAATGTGCTGCATTTAAAATTCTTGGTTCAAGCGTTTGATACCCAATCAAACTAAATTCATTACGAAGTATATCAGGCACCAATTCACCATCTTCATATTGGTGTCCGGTCACACCAACAAAACCATAAAATCTAGTATCCGTAAATCCTGTCACATTCTCCAATACCACATATTTAGGTCTAACTTCGCTAATAACTCGTATATATTCTCTAAATAACATATTTCTTGGGTCATTAGGATTCCGTCTTCCAGCTCTACTGAATCCTTGGCATGGTGGCCCACCAAATATTGCATCTATTTCAGGAATATCTTGTCCTCTAAATATTTCTAAGTTCTGAATCGCTTCACGAATCATATCACCATTCAGTTCTCTGATATCACCTCTATGAAAATGTGTATTTACACCTTGATGCAACCCCAACTGTTCATGTCTATTCATGTATGTTCGTTGAACATCAGAATTAATGTCACTAGAGAAAAGAATATGAAATCCAGCTTGTATAAGACCTTCGCTCATTCCGCCAGCACCACAAAATAAATCTATTGCATAAGCCATTATCGTTTTCTCCTTCTTCTTAATTCTATCATCTACATTACAAAATGTCCAGGACTTTATGTTCTTTTATTTTAGAACATATGTTCTATTATGTCAATTAGATTTTCTTTTTTTTGCTATAATACATCTCTTGTATTTATAAGCAAATATATAAAATATACTATAGCATATCTCCAGTACGTTTTGTAAAAAAATCTGTTTTTCACTTCCCTCTCACATTTCTAATTTTCTCACCAATCCACTCCAGAAACTTATCAAGCATTGACTTTCATTCAATCACAAACTGTCTCATGAATTCATATGCTTGATCCAGTTTTTTACATAGTCCTTTATTCTCATCTTTCATCTGACTTATCAAATACTGTATGAGCTCTCGCAAGTGCCGCTTGGAATACATAAAACTATTGCTTCTCAACTTGGTTGCACTAATGCGAAAGTATCACGAACTATCGAAACACTCATAGATACTGGTGTATTCAAAACTAATAAACAGATATGTTATCAGCAATGAACAAAATTTACCATAAAAACTACTCACCCCAACCTTTCAAAATAATTATTATCATTCTATTGTCACTATACATAACAATAACTAAGAAACGCCGTAAATTCGGCATTTCTTGGCTCATTTATACTATTCAAAATCAGTATAGCATATCCTGAAAAACATTTCATCTTTTCGTTGCAACCCGTATCCTTTTTCCGTATACTGATTAGCAGAGAATCGATTGAAACAGGCACAGACGGAAAGGAGCTGCTATGGCATCGGACGTAATGAGATCCATTACCAATCTCACATTTTACCAGCGGGAAAATCAGCAGCAGCATATGAACTACGAGGAGGAATTTGCTTTCTATCATGCGGTACAGACCGGAAACATGGAAGCAGTCCGACAGCTTTTGGTCCCGTTAGGCAGCAACCATATGGGAACGCTTTCAAAGAATCCAATCCGGAATCTCCGGTATCATTTCATCATATCCGTTGCCATGATCACCCGGTTTTGCATTGAAAGCGGTCTGTCTGCGGAATATGCGTATACCCTAAGCGACCTATATATCCAAAAAGCGGATCTGGTGTCAACGGAAAACGGGATTCACCAGCTTCATCAGGAGATGGTTTTGGAATACACCCGGCAAATGCAGCAGTTGGCAAAGGAACATACCTATTCTAGATCCATCGTTCGAAGTCTGGACTATATCTACGCCCATCTACAGGAACCGTTGACGGTTCAACAGATCGCAGATGCGGTTCATTTGAATCCGAATTATCTGTCAACGCTGTTTAAAAAAGAAATGGGTGTCCCGATTTCCGGCTATATCCGGAACGAGCGTATAAAAATGGCAGAGAATCTCTTAAAATACTCGGATTTCTCTGCCATTGACATCAGTAATTATCTATGCTTCAGCTCCCACAGCCACTTTATCAAAGTCTTTAAGGCAACCACCGGTTATACACCTAAAGAATACCGCAACCGCTTCTTCCGCCATAACTGGCTGTAGTACGTCTACAGCATGGAAAGCAGCTCCTTTCGGATGGGATCATAATGGGAATCCACGATACCAAAATCCATTTGCTTATAGGACCATACCGCTCTGCCGATCTTATATTCATCAAAGACCTGCGTAATATCCTGAAACCACTTTAACGTGCTTTCCGTATCTGCTAAATCGATCACCCCATATTCGCCGCAGTACAAAGGCACATCATACTTCTGCGCTGTTTCCACCGCTTCCTGAAATAAGATCCGGAACAGCTCCGGATTGCAGACCTTCGAGGTATCCACCATTTTTCCGTAGCACCCCGCTTCAATCACATCTAAATTCGTCCGGGAATCCTCTACATACCGCTCGATCACTTCCGGATAAGGAACCCGGTATTCGGGCGTCATATTTTTGATCCAATTTGCTCCCTGATGCGTAAAGATCAACGGTTCATAGCAATGGAAGGTGAAAATGATATTGTCGTACTTGGGCTTTTCCAACAGCTTAACACTGGTGACACTGTTATAGCAGACCCCTCCATACATAATACGGACATCCGGATCAATGTTCCGGATCGCTTCTACCGTTTTGGCTGCAAGACAGTTCCATTCTTCCGCCACATCCGGATTCACGATCTCATTTAACAGCTCGAAGATCAGAATATCCTTATCCTTTGCAAACCGCTTTGCCAGCTTACACCACAGACTGGTAAACCGCTCCATCAACGCTGGCTGTCCGAAAAAGCCCTTCGAATACTCCTGATCGTCAAACACATAACCGGCAGTCTTATGCAGATCCAAGATCATATTTAAGCCATGCTTCCTGCACCATGCGATACAGGAATCAATATATGCATACCCGGAGGCAATCTCCTCTCCTTCTTCTGTCTCTACCAGTTCATAATCAATCGGAAGCCGGACATGATCCAGACCCCAAGAAGCGATCTTCGCAATATCTGCTTCCGTAATAAACGTATCGTAACGCTCCTTACTATGGTCGCACTGAGAAAGCCAGCCTCCCAGATTCACCCCGTGCGTAAATCCTTTTAAATCCTTCATAACCTACCTCCATTTCTGACTTATGAGCAATAAGCCCTGTCGCTTTCTAACCTTAGAATAACTTACGATACGAACGGATAATACCATATTTATCATATAAATAACAAATTTATTTGGCATCTAAGATTATTTTGCGGATCGGCAGAATATAGCCCGGAGAAACGGATAATTCGTCAATCCCCATTTCCAAAAAGGTTTCCGTCAATTCCATATCCGCACCTAATTCCCCGCAGATTCCCACCCAGATGCCTGCTGCATGCGCATTCTGCGCCACCATATGAATCATTCGTAAAACCGCCTCATGATGTGCGTTATAAAATTCATCTAAGCTGGGATTCTGGCGGTCAATGGCAAGCGTATACTGGGTCAGATCATTGGTTCCGATACTGAAGAAATCCACCTCTTTTGCAAGCTGGTCACTGATCAGTGCAGCAGCAGGCGTTTCTATCATAATCCCTTCCTCTACCTGTCCTACCGTTATCCCGGCGGCTTCCAACTCCTGCCTTGCCTCCATTGAAAGCCTGCGGATCTGTCTGACTTCTTCCAGCGAGGTTATCATGGGATACATAATACTGATAGTTCCATATGCACTTGCCCGGAACAACGCTCGAAGCTGGGTCTTAAATATTTCCGGTCTGGCAAGGCAGATCCGAATAGCACGGAAGCCCATTGCCGGATTTTCCTCCTTTTCCAGTCCGAAATAATCCGCCTGTTTATCCGCTCCAATATCCAGTGTACGGATAATGACCTTTTTCCCTGCCATTGTCTCCGCTACTCGTTTGTAAACCTGGAACTGTTCTTCCTCCGTCGGATAATCCTTCGATTCCAGATAGAGAAATTCACTGCGGAATAAGCCGATCCCCTCGGCGTCATTGAGCAGAACGGTCGCAAGGTCGGCCACGTTTCCGATATTTGCATACAACCGTACCTTTTTACCGGAACGGGTAACGGTTTCCTTTCCCTTTAAAGTCTGGTACAGCCGCTTTCGTTCCTCTTCCTTTTCTTTCTTTTTTCGATATTCCAGCAGCGTAGCCTCGTCCGGGTCCACATAGAAGATTCCTTCTTTCCCATCTATGATCGCCTGTTTTTTATCCCATTCCTTTTTTATCTCGATCCCGATCAATGCCGGAATCGACATGGTTCTTGCCAGTATCGCCGTATGGGAATTGATAGAACCGAACCGGGTCACAAATCCGAGCAGTTTTGATTTATCCATCTTTACCGTTTCACTGGGTGCCAAATCCTCCGCTGCAACGATAACCGGTTCCGTTCCCATCTCACCGGTATTTTCCCTGCCGAGCAGGATACGTGTTACCCGTTCCGATATGTCCTTCATATCCGCCGCACGTCCCCGAAAATATGCATCGTCCATGTTGGAAAACATTTCCGCAAAGTGTTCGCCTGCCTTTGTAACCGCATATTCTGCATTTACCTTCTGGCTTCGTATCATGTTCGTAACCGACTCGTTGTAATCCTCGTCCTCCAACAGCATACTATGCACTTCAAAGATCTGTGCATTTACTTCTCCCACCTCCGGAAGTGCCTTTTCATACAATTCCCGTAACTGTTTCACCGCCGTTTCCTTTGCCTGTTCATACCGCAGCAGCTCTACTTCCGTATCTTCTATCCTTTTTCGTACAATCGGTTCCTGCTCCTTTGCATAATACAAGATCCGTCCAATCGCAATTCCGTTAAATACCGTTTTCCCTGTATATTTTTCCATACACTCCTACTTTCTCCCGGCGTTTGCGTTTGCCTGCCGGAGGTTATAAATTCGCCTTTAAAAATTCCTGAATGGCAGTTGCCGCCGCTTCTTCCCCTTCCCCGCTCACCTCGATGGTGATCTCCTCGCCCTGCTTTATACCGAGGGACATGATGGCTAGGAGTTTTTTAACGTCGGCGTTCCCTTTTTCTGTTTTCATCATAATGGAAGCCGGATATTTCTTTGCCTCCTGTACCAAAGCACCCGCAGGCCTTGCATGGATTCCGACCGCATCCTTGATCGTATACTGAAACGTTACCATATCTTGTTTTCCTTTCTTTTCTATTTTATCTGCGAACCAGATCGATCCGTAAAGGATCGGATTCTCTTAACTATAGTTTGGAATGGTCCGTGAATTTTATTCTTGAAATTTTCATACATTCGGTTCGTCCATTTCAAAGCACGCCGGCATACAATAAAAAAAGAGGCCCGTTAGAGCCAGCCGGGAACCGTAGTTGCGGGGCGGGCTTTTCCGAGCCTCTTTAAAGGTACAGCGGCTTATAAGCCGCAGAGTGAACCGCCAGTGCGGCTGGCGGTCATGATCTCTCTAATACTATGCAGCGATCTTACGCTTTAATGCAAGCAGTGCCGCCAGTGCGGATACCGCCAGTATGCCATAGGTCACAGG
>CANPZL010000054.1 GCA_947589055.1 uncultured Lachnospiraceae bacterium
CACTAATAATATTTACTTTTCAAAGTGCTTGCCAGAGTTTAGCTGGCATGAACTACTCAAGATTCCGAAAGTTCATTACCTCATAATTTACATATAACTCAATTTTTTCTTTTTTACATGTCTAGCACATTTTATCATGACATCCTAAATCACTAACCATTCCAAATGTAACATCAAATATTCAAGATCCCAATATCACAGTACTTCCTAAAGCAAGCCGCAACCCTTTCCATCTGTGACTGTAATCCAATGGATACCCTTACACAATTCCTTACTGCTTCACTCTGATTAATATCTCGAATAAAAATATTATTTCTCTGCAAATAAGCCATAATTTCCTGCTTCGTCAACTGATCGCAGCATTTAACCATTACAAAATTCCCCTGGCTGTCATATGCATGGAAATTATCTCCCGAAATATCATTGATTGCCTTGGTAAAAAATGCACGAGCAGTCCTGACTTGTCGGACATATTCTCTCATATAATCCGCATTTTCAAGGGCACCAATTACTGCCTCCTGTGCAAATGTAGTAATATTTTTAGGATTGCGAATACTAGAAATAAACTGAATGTTTTCCTTTGATGAAATCAAATAGCCAAATCTTATATTTGCAAGCGCAAATGCTTTGGACATCGTTCTGGCAATCAGAATGTTATCATACTTCATTACTAAATTCTGACAGGTAACACCGCTGAATTCCCAATATGCCTCATCTATCAAAAACATTGTCTGAGAATACTTCGTCAACAGATGTTCAATATAATCTGGCTGCAGCTGGATCCCTGTCGGATTATTAGGGTTGCAGATATATACTAATGATGGATTTTTTCTATCAATCTTATCTTCAAAACCTTCCGGATTAAACTGACATTCTTCATTCATCTCATAGAACATCATATGTGCCCCGGCCACCTGTGCTGTCAGTCTAAAATTATCATAACTTGGCCACAATAAAAGAACAGGATCCCCAACAGTTATAAACAATTTAGAAATATACTCCTCCAAAGAATCAGAACTCGCAAAATACTGCAAATATTCGGAAGAAACTCCCGTGTATTCCGCCAATAATTCAATAATACGCCCATTATTTGTAGCCGGATATAAATTCAAAAATCCCCCTTCATCAATTAATTTCTTCAACCTCTCCATAACCTGCGGTGCAGGCGCAATAGTTGCCTCATTCCAGTCAAGTTTCAATATATTCCCCCTGTCTTTTGGCTCAACCTGCCAGATCTTATGAGAGGCAACATTGTAAGGTTTAAAGTTTCTAAGATATTTGTTGATATAACTCATTAATCATTATCTCCTAATCCTTCTGTATTTACTAATAGCAGATGATATCCGCCCCTATATCCAGCATCCACTTTTCAGGTTGAAGACCTTTATTAACACAAACTACTCTGTCGCAGCAGTCCAGCATAGGTTTATCAGAATATGAATCTGAATAACCTGTTACTTTAGAAAATCCGGACGTAAATTCCTTGCAGCCAAAATATTCTCTGAGACGCTTTACCTTTTCGCAGCCATAATTATCTCTGCCCGCTACCCTCCCAGTGAAGATTCCGTTCCTATACTCAAAGTCAGACGCAATCAGGACAGGAATATTGTATTCCTGAGTAAAATATTTTAAATAGATAGCGTATCCTGCACTATCCAATATGATCAAAGCACTATCCGAACTATGTCTGCCAATTGTATTGACCACCTTTTCAATCAGATGCGTTCTTACCTCTTCAACGTAATATTGCATTGCCAGTTCGTCCAGTTCCTCATAGTGAATCCCTTTAAGCTGGTATAAAAGCAATGATTTGTTTATCGCCATCTTAGGCCGAATATAATTAAAATGCTTTATAAATCCAATTTTATTTAGAAATATGCGCAGCTTTTCGTACACATTATCAGCAATCCCTTTCCGTTTGAGGACATATCTGACAAATGCATTTCCCGTCTGAAAGTCAGCAATCGTACCGCAGAAATCATACAGAACTAATTCTCTTTTTTTATTATTTTCTTTCATTGGGTAATCCTCAGTGCATCATCATATCCTCTGGTATGTTCATCAATCCTCCCAGTTCCAGATCAAACTCGTGCGGCTCAATCGGCATAAATCCGCCTGTGGGATAAAAAGTCATCTCTCCAAGCATCGGCATTTCTTCTGAATCATAGAAATCCATTCTGACAAACGGAAAACCCTTTGACAGTTTTTTGCTTATTTCAATCATTTCGGCAAAATGTTTTGGCTTCTCTGCTGATTCCGCAGTCGGATGGTATCCCAGAGAGGCATTAATCTTATTCCAATTCAAATCAAAAAAGGTTCTTGGATAATCAAAATCAACAAAATTCCGTGATGTCGTATAAACAAAACGAACTTTGCCATCAAAACAAAAGAATTTATAATCAATCAATTTATTATTGTCGCTGACTATATGAAGCCACTCTTCAGCAAGTACACGTGGCTGCTGGTTATAATACCCGAAACTAAATGAATTCAATAATGTATTCCGTGGATTGAACCATTTTTTTACTTCTTTGCAAATAGACTTAAGATCAACAGTTGATTTGTCCTTTACAAATATAATATTCTTACCATCGCTGGAAATCGTAGATTTCAGAACAAATTCTTTTGGAAGCTCTTTCCATGCATTCTTAAATTCTTCAACGGAAGAATACACACCATATGCCTTGGCGCAGAAACTGTCATTTCCCAAATTTTGTTTTATATATTGTTTAAATTCATATTTATCAACTATATTTCCAATTTCAGAATTTGAATAAAGCAGTTTATATGCATGGATTTTTTCCGTAAAGCTTTTTGCCTCATATAAATTAAACTTATATCCATAAGTACGCTCAAATGCATCCATATCCTTTTTGATCCGATATTCCAACGGCATCTTGTACATCGGGGGGGCAAATCTGATACGCAATGTCTTTTTTAACTCAAATATAAGCTCCTCCAAACGAATCTCTCTTTTCATTTCCCTTTCCTTCCTTTTCTGTCCGCCACTTTCTTAATCCACAAATGCTTATCCGGATATTTCATCTCCTTTTTCAAGAGCAATCCGATATATTTTACAGATAAAACACATCTGTTTCCCTTTGCATTTTCTCGCTCCATCAATTAGTAATAACTAAGTAATTGATGACGTGTTGTGATACCATAGTGTTGCGGAATACCCGTATTTTTCAAATCCGTGCCACAAAGTTTTCCGTCTACAAACCAATTTACACCCATGTAGTCTGCATACCATTTCAATACTTTGTCCATCATTGGTGCTCTCGTGCCAAAAAAATCGCAATATGAGCGAATAATCAGCAAGCCCCACGGAAAATCTTCCGTAAACATCCTTGAATCCGTATCCGCTGCAAAACCCGTTCCATTTTCCACCGCCCTTAATGGTGCATACACCGATTGAAACGTTGCAATAGAATTAATCTTCCTTGTCATTAAATTTATTGTCGGTGCTTCGTAATGTTCTGCTAACGGCCGTATGGCGCTTGTATCAATCTCCGTTATGGCAGACAATAATTCCCGCAGTTCTGCATCCATCGACAATAATGTCCGGGAGGCTTCATCTGTCCAGCCGACATAAAATTTGCATTTTTCCTTGAATATATGAAACCGGTCATACTTCCCAAATATTTCATAAGTTCTTGCCGTATGCAGGAGAGGATTCGTCGGCGTCAGCGCAATCGATAAATAATTATCTGCCTTCCCTGTTTTCAGTCCGCACATTTCAATCATGCCGCACGCCTCATCGATCCGCTCCCTCTTCTGCGTACCTACAACACTATACTCCTTCCAGCTCTTCAAATTTGTTTCCTGTCCATAAATTTCAAGCTTCGCCGTAAAAGGAACCCTCTGAAAGCCAAAAAGCGTCTGTTTCTGTGAAAAATATTTTCCAAAATAAAACTCACAACCGCCGCCGCCCGGTATCACGCCGACAAACGCCCTTTCCGATACATACGGCGCGATATCCTGAAACGCCTTTTCCACTGCAAAATGCGGAAGGGCAATAAATACCACCTCTGCCCCCCCGGAAGCAACCGCCGGATCAGAAGAAATGCTGTCAAGACTGACCTCATATGCTTCCTGCCCTTCCCAATCATTCAGTCTGATTTTCTTCAAAAACCGCTCAGGAGACCTTGTAAATATAGATACATGCAGGGCTGGATTTGTATGCTTAACATAACAGGCCAGAGTTGTCCCTATATGCCCTCCGCCAACTATGCAGACTTTCATCCCTCATTCCCCCTTTAACAGGTTATTTTTCAAAGCCGCAATCAGCTTATCATTTTCCTCTGCCGTTCTGACCGCAAGCCGGATGTACTGCCTTTCGCCATGATCCATCTTCGGATAAAGATTTTTAATCAATATGCTGTCATTCACAATCAGCCTTCGCGTAAGTTCTTCCGCACTTATGCCATTTGTTATCTCCGCCATAATGAAATTGGCTTGTGACGGTATAATCCGGATTCCTTCCACACTTTCCAGAACAGCCGCAAACCTTTTTCTCTCCTTCCGAAAAAGCTCAAGCGCATCCTCATAATCTTTTTTGTATTTCTCTTCAATCTGCATAAAAAACTCGGCAAATGAATTAATGTTCCAGATTGCCACATCCTTTTTCAAACGGCCGATGGTTTCCGCATCTCCTGACGCCAGCACTCCGAGCCTCAAACCCGGAACCCCGTATGATTTCGAAATACTCTTCATTATGTACAGATGCTCGTTTTTTTCAAGGATCCCGTCATCCAAAAGAGAATTATCCTTCTCGTCCGCAAAGTCAGAAAAAGATTCATCGATCACCAATTTGATCCCTTCATGCTTTGTCCAGCCGATCAGCTTAAGCAGTTCTTTTTTCTCCATATAGTTTCCAGAAGGATTGTCCGGATTAATGATGACAAGGGTTTTGATTTCTTTATTTTGGAAAAATTCTGCCAGATCTTCATATCCATAAGAAAAATCCCTGTTCTGAGGCCAATATGCAATAATATCCTCTCCGGCCCGCCGATGCGCATATTCCTCAAATGTCGGGCGGACCACACCAAATTTTCCCGGCAGAATATCCATTAATCCCTTTATTAATTCTGCTGCGCCGTTTCCAACCAGTATGTACTCCTGCCGGATTCCGAAATTCTTAGATGCCAGCAGAGAATTAACCTTCATTCCGGACGGATACTGAGTCAGTAAATCAGCAAAACTCGCCTGTATTTCATCCATCATTTTCTGCGGTGGAAAATACGGGTTTACCAGATAACAAAAATCGATCAGATTCGGATATCTCCAATAACCACCATAGCGTCCCTGGAGCAGCGACACTCTCACATCTTCATCCGGAGTAAAAATGGACTCCGCAATATCTAAATCTTGGATATCATCGATCTCATACCACTTTTCACCATTTAACCGCTTTGCCTCAATGACCGGCTTGTCAAGCATTGTGATCACGCGCAGCACCTGTTCATAATATTCATTATTTCCAAGTGCTTTGGAATACGCCTCCAGAAAAGGCACATAATATGTCTCGGAAAAATACCTCGAAAACTTGTAGATATTCACTGTTTTATAATACTGGCCTATTTCTTCAAATTTAAAATTCTTCTTTGAAACAAACGCTTCTATACCGTCATCCGGTCCAAGTTTTACACAGGTTCCGTCCATCCAGCTTTCATACTTGTCCACCAAAGCCAACGTTTCCCGCGGATCGTCTAAAAGAGTTTTAATTACCGAATCTTCTACGATCAGATCCGACTCAAATAAAAGGGTATCTTCTTTGCATAAAAAGCTTTTCGCCAGAGACAGGGAATAAATGTTATTCGTCTTGTCATAAATCGGATTATTAACATAGACAATCGGAGTCTGGATGCACAGGGAACCGATATAATCAATCAGTTTTTCCCCTTCATAACCTACAACGATGACTATTCTTGACAAATGCAGCTTTTCTATTTGATGGAGCATACGATCAATCAGCGTCACATTATTGACCTTTACCATGCATTTCGTATTATTCTGGGTTAATTCTTTTAAACGCCGCCCCATCCCTGCTGCTAAAATAATTGCCTGCATATAATCATCCTCCCGTATTCTAAATTTATAAGCGCAGTATATGCACTGTATAAAACGCTGAACATATTTCAATCTTCTTTTTATTGCAAATCTAACTATAAAATCAATATGATTATAGTTGCTTTACCATAAGTAGTTTTATAAACTTCAAATACCAGTTCTACACTTCCAGATAGAACTTAATTTTATAAATCATCATCTCCTATATATTTTATATTGATGTGTCATAACTCTTTTCTCTTCTGGAGGTAGTTGCATATAATCTCCATAAATGTTTTTTAAAATTTTGTCATATTTTTTAGGAATCCGCACTGATATTCCTTCAAACTCTGCATACATATATTCTGCAAAATCAGATTTTTCAAAAATATCAAAAAAAGGACTCCATACCATATTGGCAATATATTTACTTTCTTCAAAAGGAAAAATTTGTCCAAATTCCAATAACTTATCAAGCCAGTAATCCGCCCCCCGTATTTTTGCATATAATCTTCCTAGATATTTAATTCCTGACCTCCACCATTTATTTTTTTCAGACGGCTCATAATGATCATCTATTGACAATCCTGCAAAACTAAATAATAGTGACTTTCGCTTCTGATATTTCTTTTTAATTTCATCTTTACTTCCATTTCCTGCCCCGTCCAAAGGATAAATATCAATAAACAGTCCCGAATCATATAATCTTATATTATTGTAAACAACCCGGTAATTCATATCATTGAATCTTGCAATGTTATAAGGATAATTTTCACAACTATCCCTTGTAAGCAACTTAAACGGATATAATTCCTTTCCATGTTCATAGCAATATTTCAAAAACTTATCATACTCCGGTCGCAGCATCATAATATCTAAATCATCATCCCAAGGAATAAACCCCTTGTGCCTTATTGCTCCAATTAAAGATCCATACGCTAAAAAATATCCAATGTCATTTTCTTCACATATTTCTATTATTTTTTCTAGAATTTTTAAAGTATTTTTATGTATTTCCTGCACTGTCAATTCTTTTTGTTCCATTTTAACCCCTGTTTTACATACCTATTGTTTCATTCTTCTCTTATATTCCAAATTTCGTCCAATGAATTATCCTTCTATCCCTCCACTGCCGTATAACTTGACAAGAACGCCTGGTCACTCCACAGGTACTTCTATCTCCCAAACCTTCCGATCGGGATGATCCCATTTGCTTCCAGATAATTCCGATTTTCTTCTATTATTCCATCCTTTTCTTATAGTCTTGAAAACTCATCAAGTGAAGATCCTTCTCACTGATAATCAGGTTTTCCCTGCCACCTATGAGTTCAAACGGCCATTCAATGCCAATATCCGGATCGTCATACATAATTCCGGAATCGCCTTCACTGTAGAACACTTCTGCGCATTTATAACTGACAACGGAATCCTCAATAACCAGATATCCATGCCCGAAAAACGCCGGTACAAGCAGACTGTCTGTGTTTTCCCCTGTCAGATGGAATCCTCTCCACTGCCCAAAAGTGGACGAATCCGGACGCAGGTCCACAATAACATCATAGACATGCCCACTCACGCAGCGCACTAATTTCGGCTGCTGTTTTTCCATCTGGAAGTGTGACGCACGTATGACTCCTTTCTTCGAAACTGTATAAAATATCTCTTTCAGTTCATGGCTGATTCCATTCGACCGAAATACGTCAATATTATAATCTTTAATCAGGGCGCCCCTCTCATCCGCCGCGCAAAACGGCTTGATCTGGTATGCTCCTTTTAAATCAAGTTCCTGAAACTGAAACCTCTGCGCCATTAAAACACCTCCATATTTTCATATACTTCCAATGCCCTCAGCACACACTGGTCCATGTTATAATACTTAAAATCCGCAAGCCGTCCGCATAAAATCAGGTTTTTGTATTTTCCTGCCAGTTCACGATATTGCCCGTACATTCTCTGGCTTTCATCCGTTAAAACCGGATAATACGGCTCCTTTC
The DNA here is from genome assembly GCA_947589055.1 of uncultured Lachnospiraceae bacterium. Classification (GTDB taxonomy): domain Bacteria; phylum Bacillota; class Clostridia; order Lachnospirales; family Lachnospiraceae; genus CAG-632. The sequence goes on from CANPZL010000054.1 coordinate 8,046, forward strand.
CCATGTCCGCCCTTCTGTCATATACTGCCGGATATTCATATGCTACGGTCGTCCATCCCAAATCCTTCTGCTCCGGCATTTTGGTATACTCTGTTACCCTTGTATATCCTGCTTCCTGCGGATATGCAACAATTGCCGCATTTTGAAAATTTTCTGTTTTATATGACTGGAATTTAAAATCCAGCGAGCGGTACGGCAGAACGCCGTATTGATACCGGAACAGTTCATCAACTGCGCCCGTATAAATAATCCCTGCCAGATTTCCGTCAAAAAGTACCTGCTTTTTCTCTTCGTCAACTGACAAATGCTCCAGTGCATCCGTTCCTAAAAGAACCGTAATATTCGGATGATGGATAAGGTTTTTGTAAAAGCCTACAAAGCCTTCTTTTGGCATAAACTCATACCGGTCGCTGAAATAAGTGTCCCTGTAGGAAAGAACAATCGGTACTCTTTTTAACACAGAAGGATCAATCTCGGAAGGAGATAACCCCCACTGTTTTGCCGTATAAAGTTTATAATCCTTTTCGAATAAAAACTGCGCATATGCTTTTATATCCGGCTCCCTGCATTCCAGCATTTCCACAACCGTTACTTCTTCCCTTGCTCCATAATAAGAAACCATGAGTTCTTTCAGCCGCCCTGCCTGTTCCTTATCATAAAACTGGTCAATCGTCTTAAAATTAAAAGGGGACGGCGTGCTAATCCCGTCAATAACCGCTTCACAGCGGGTTCTATATGGAACCGGTTCACAGTACTGCGTAAGAAACTGATAGGCCTTTTCCTCTTTTGTATGGAAGACATGCGGTCCGTACCGCTGCACTTTTACCCCGTAGCGGTCATCGTAATCGTACATATTTCCCGCTATGTGATCCCGCCGTTCTATGATTAATATTTTTTTATTTTTTTCTTCTGCTAATTTTCGTGCCAGAATTCCGCCCGAAAGTCCTGCCCCGATTACGACATAATCATAGTCCATGCCAATAACCCCTTTTCTGATTTATTCATAGTTCAAAACATCCCGAATGCCTTCTGTAAAGGTTTTTGTAACATAGCTTCCTATCTCCGATACCAGCATGCCTGTATCAAACATATCCATTGCATACACAATGCCGTCATCCTCTCTTGCGCCTATTTTTATTAAATCCCTGCGCCCGTACAGCTCGCCAATCTCATATAAATACTCTTTTAATATTCTCGGCTGGCCGGAACCGATAAAATAAAAACTGCGCAGGGTTTTCGTTTCTCCAAGCCTGTAAACAGCTTCGATCAGATCATCCACTTCAATAAAATCATACGGCTGGGATGCCGGCCCGAATAATGCCTCCCTGCCTGCTTTTAATTCACTGACCGTATAGCTTATAAGGTTTCCGGTCTGGTTCTTTGGACCATAGATATTGGAAAACTGCATCCAGACAAAGTCCATCCCGATATGTTTACAGTAAGCCTCCACCATAAGCCGGGCACAATGCTTCGCCACTCCATACATCATTCCTCCGCTGGTCTGCCCCAGTGCCGGAAGACTTTCAACGGCACGCTCTGCAACCGTTCCGGCATAAAGCACTTTTTTACATCCCTTCCTCTTTGCTGTCTCCGCACAGTTTACTGCCATCTTTATATTTTTTAACTGGATATCCGGATCTGCCTTTCCCGCTCCGTTTACCCCCTGCCATGCCAGATGGTAAAAGGCATCATAGTCATCCTCCGGTATTGCTGCTTCCAATGCTTCCATATTGCTGAGATCCGTCTCAACCTTCCGGACCTGTTCATTGTTAAAGATACTGGAGTCTGCAAAACAGAGGTCCACTGCAAGCACGCAGACACCGCTTTCTATCAATCTTTTCAACAGGGATCTTCCAATAAAACCATTGGCTCCCGTTACAATTGCTTTCTTCATTTCCAGCCTCCGTCTGTCCGGAAAAACTCTCCGATCTCCCTGTCCATTTCTTCCGGTATATTCCCTCCTGCCAGCCATGTCTTCCCGAACCGGCAGGTCATTTCCATGCATTTCTCCATGTGCCAGCGCGGTTTCCAGCCGAATACGGATTTTATCCGGCTGCAGTCCAGCTTCAGGAAATCCGCTTCATGCGGCGCGTTCTCCTCCGCCCGGTTTTCCCATGACGCGCCCTCTCCCCAGCAGCGGCAGAATAAATCCACAAGCTCCCCTGTGGTAAGGCAGTCGCAGTCATCCGGACCCACATTGTAATAACCCGCATATTTTTTCTCTTCATACTGGCTGGCGGCAATCATCAGATACGCTGCCAGCGGTTCCAGCACATGCTGGTACGGCCGGATGGAATAAGGGTTCCGCACCCCGATGTTCCGGCCCTCCGATACCGCCCGGACGCAGTCCGGTATGATCCGGTCATGGGCAAAGTCCCCTCCCCCGATCACATTTCCGGCCCTTGCCGTCGATACGGCTGCCTGTCCCTCCTCAAAAAAACTCCTCTGATAGCCATGCGTGACAAGCTCCGAGCAGGATTTTGAATTGGAATACGGATCGAACCCGTCCAGCGGCTCATCCTCCCGGTAGCCCCAGCACCATTCCCGGTTCTGGTACACCTTGTCCGTTGTGACGTTTACTACGCTTTTCACTCCGGAGGAAAGACGTACGCATTCCATGAGATTTACCGTACCCATAACGTTTGTCTCATACGTTTCCCTCGGGATCCGGTAGCTGTCCCGCACGATCGGCTGCGCCGCCAGATGCAGCACGATCTCCGGCCGGAATGTTTCAAAAACCTGCTTTAAATGTGCATAATCGCGCACGTCTCCGGTAATGCTCTCCATCCGGTCCTCCAGTCCTGCCATTCCAAACAGGCTTGGCTCCGTTGGCGGCTCAAGGCTGTATCCTGCCACTTCCGCCCCGGAACGGACCAGTATCCTGCTGAGCCATGCACCCTTAAAGCCGGTATGTCCGGTTACCAGCACCCGTTTTCCTTTATAAAATGATAAATCAGACATCTGCTTCCTCCTGCCATACCTTCCATGGGGCATGTCCGCTTTCCCAGAGTTCTTCCAGCTTCTGCTTGTCCCTCAGCGTGTCCATGCACTGCCAGAACCCCCGGTGCTTGTATGCGTAAAGGTTC
>CANPZL010000055.1 GCA_947589055.1 uncultured Lachnospiraceae bacterium
AGGCTGCGGCGGTATTTGATTTCCTTACGATATTATTATACATAATATTACACAAAAGACAAGATTGATATACTCAAAGAAAAACGATGTCAAAGCCGGCACTGTGGATCGCGTCATTTTTCACCATAGGCAGAGACAGAATGACTTTATAGATCTCCGGACGCTCTTTGCCAAAACGGTAATAGGCGTCAGCCAGTGATTCGATGGCCTCTGACCGTTCCTTTCCGGCAATAGCAGCCAGTTGTGTCTTCTTAAGTTCCGAAATAGCGAAATAGCCAATCTCAGTGTGGAGTTCGTCTGAACTTTTGATGTGATTATATAATGATGCCGCTTTTATATGGAGCCTGTTTGCCAGTTCCCGCAAGGAAAAGCTGTGCAGTCCGTCTGATTCGATCATCTCTATGGCGGCTTGAATAATGTCCGAATGGGTTAAGCCTTGTCTAGCCATAGTTCCCTCCTTAACAAACTAACAGTGTTAGTATTATTGTATGCTAACACTGTTAGTTTGTCAAGAGGAGTACTTCAAGTTTTCAAAAGCCGGAATGGAATACAGGCATTATGAGTGGTAGCCCACCCATGTCGGATTCCTATTTGCAAATAGACTTTGCTGTTCCTCCGTAATTTCAGCGGGATTGTCACCTTTTTAGAAGAACTGCGCTAATGTTATGCCAAACGCCGCACATAAGGCCTCCTAGGTAGAAAGCGTCGGCGCATTATTTCGTTTGAACATATTTGAAACCGTGGAATGAGAAAGCCCAGATTCTATCGCAAGTCTGTATTCTGTCCATCCTCTTTCCGCCATCAACTGCTTAATACGTTTCTGAGCGTCCATGAAAAAATCCCACACTAACCTTTCTATATCCATTATAATCCCCGAAAAGATGGTATAATAGGCATAATCAGTAGCGTGAATATTACCCAAGAAACAGAAGCTTTGTTTTTGAAAAAGAAGCATCTGCATCTGATAACAGCAATTTCTTTCACGATTGCGTCGTTATGCTGGATAATAGGAATGGCAAATAGTACACATGATGTTGCAACCGCACTTTTTGGTTTTGGTTTTGCACTTAGCACATCCAATGCAGCTGCACAATTTGTCTTATATTTTAAGAAACGGTAAAGTAATCTGCACAACAAATTACGATTTGTCGAACTAACAGTATTTACAATCACAACTAAATAGCAACACAGCGCAAAGGCGGTTATGAACGGGAAGTTTGTAGCCGTCTTTTTTGTTTGGAAAGGAGCAGAGAAGGGAGTGCCTGAAAATACTGAATTTTCGGGCATTTTTAGATATTTTGCATTATGTCCTTGACGAATCGTTCTGAATGTTTCTGTACATTTTAGTTACTTGCAGGCATTTGACGCCGGATATTGAAAAGCTTTTGGAAACCTTACAGATGATGGATCGTCAATTAACAGCAAAGAAATTAAGAAAGCATTTCAATCAGTTCTTTCCGCCCTGTTCATAATGTGTTATAATTCTTGACAAGAAAATTTGTATAACAAGCTTTTCTTGAACATTACGGGCTTTTCCGTCTCCGTTCTGTGTCAGTCGGCACAGAGCAGATGGCCACCGGACACCTTGTATCCTTCTTTTGCCCTTATGAGAGTCCATAACGTAAGGAAAAGGATATACTGCCCGGTCGTATCAAAACAGCGGAATCATAGTGGAGATTCTATACAGGCGTAAAAGTTTTAGGATAAATACATAATTGGAAAGGAAAATAAGGTTACGGGTATGTGGGTAGCGGAAAATTGGAAAGACTATGAGGTGATGGATTGCTCCGGAGGAGAAAAGCTGGAGCGGTGGGGAGATTATCTTTTGATTCGTCCGGATCCACAGGTGATATGGAACACACCGAGAGAAAATCCGGGCTGGAAAAAAAGAAACGCCCATTATCATAGGAGCAGCAGAGGAGGCGGCGAATGGGAATTCTTTCAGCTGCCGGAGCAATGGGAAATCCAATATAAGGATTTAGTCTTTCATCTCAAGCCTTTTAGTTTTAAGCATACCGGTTTATTTCCGGAGCAGGCGGTCAACTGGGATTGGGTTTTTGAACGTATTGAACATGCACATCGGGAAATTAAAATACTGAATCTGTTTGCCTATACTGGAGGGGCTACCTGTGCGGCGGCAAAAGCCGGAGCCTTCGTGACCCATGTAGATGCTTCAAAGGGAATGGTGAACTGGGCAAAGGAAAATGCAAAAGCCTCCGGTCTTGAAAAAGCTCCCATCCGCTGGATCGTAGATGATTGTGTAAAGTTTGTAGAACGGGAAATCCGGCGGGGAAATCATTATGACGGTATTATTATGGATCCGCCCTCTTATGGCAGGGGACCAAAAGGGGAAATCTGGAAGATTGAAGAAAGTATATATTCATTTATTCAATTATGTACACGCCTGCTTAGCAGGGAACCGTTATTTGTTTTAGTGAATTCCTATACGACAGGCTTGGCACCGGCAGTGCTGGATTATATGCTGGCCTCTGAAGTAGTGCCACAGTTTGGAGGAAAGACGGAGGCACAGGAATTGGGGCTTCCGGTAACGGATTCCGGTCTGGTACTTCCTTGCGGTGCCGCCGGACGCTGGTATTGCATATAGATAAACAAATAGTAAAAACATAGGATAGAAAAGGAGTAAAGAAAATAGTGGCTGCACAAAAACAGGAAAAAACACAAAAAAAGAAAAAAGACCGGTTGTTTTTGTCAAAAGTTATTATTGTTGGATTGCTGTTGTTGTTGCAGATTGCATTTCTCCTGTTTTTGATACTGGGGCTGGGAGAGTATTATGTTTATGCGGAAACTTTTTGTACGATTGTCAGCCTGATTGTGGTTATCTATATCATCAACCGTCCGGATAATCCGGCCTATAAGCTGGCTTGGGTAGTCCCGATTCTGCTGTTTCCCATTTTTGGAGGTATTTTTTATCTGGCGATTGCCGGCAACCGTTCCAGTCAATCCTTTGTCCGTAAGATTGAACAGAGTATCAAGAAATCATATCCATATTTAAAACAGAAACCGGAGCTGGTTGAAAAACTGGAACAAGAATCCCGCCATGCGGCGATCCAGTCGAATTATATCTGGGCGTATGGAAAAGGTCCGGTATTTCAGAATACAGAAGTAACGTATCATCCGGAGGGAGAGGCTGCCTTTCCGCCCTTGTTGGAGGAATTAAAAAAAGCGAAGCATTTTATTTTTATGGAATATTTCATAATAAAAGAAGGATATTTTTGGGACTGTGTACTGGAGATATTAGAAGAAAAAGTAAAAGAAGGAGTAGAGGTTCGTCTTATTTTTGATGATCTGGGCTGTGTGACTACTCTGCCTTCCAATTATGAAAAACAGCTCCGGGCAAAAGGAATCCAATGTTATTCCTTTAATCGGTTTTTTCCGATCCTTACTCTGCGTTTGAATAATCGGGATCATAGGAAGATTACCGTTATTGACGGACATACCGGATTTACCGGAGGCTGGAATCTGGCAGATGAGTATATTAACCGTATTTCACCCTTTGGACATTGGAAGGATACTGGCGTGATGCTTAAAGGAGAAGGTGTTTGGAGCTTAACGGTCATGTTTTTACAAATCTGGAGCTATGTATCCGGACAGGAGGAAGATTTCAGCCCATATGCACCGAAACCGGAGGATCTGGCAGAAATAAAGGACGACGGCTTTATTCAGCCATTTAGTGATTCTCCATTGGATCAGGAAATACTGGGAGAGAATATTTATCTCAATATGATACATCAGGCGAAAAAAAGTATCTATATTATTACTCCTTACCTGATTTTAGATAATGAGATGACTACTGCATTGACCCTTGCGGCAAAAAACGGTTTGGATGTCCGGATTATCATACCGGGAATCCCGGATAAACGGGTCGTTTACACATTAACACAGGCAAACTGCGGCCCGTTGCTGGAAAGCGGAGTACGGATTTTTCAGTATAGTCCGGGCTTTACTCATGCAAAAGGATTGCTGGCAGACGAAGAAATTGCTGTGGTCGGAACGGTTAATTTTGATTACAGAAGCCTGTATCTTCATTTTGAATGTGGCGTCTGGCTATATCAGTGTAAAGCGGTAAAGCAGGTACAGACAGATTTTGAAGATACCTTAAAGCTTTGTCGGGAAATGACATTGGAGGAGGTTCAGAATATACCGCATCCGAAAAAGCTTTGGCGGGCTTTGTTAAAAATGCTGGCACCGTTAATGTAAGAAAATAAGTCGGGGACTTCTTCTGATAAAATGGGATAGACGTACAGAGAAAGGGGATGGTTGGATTGGAAGAACAAAAGAGAGCGTTTTTGGAAAGTCTGTGCTTGGAACATCCCTATCGGCTGGTACTCAGTAACCCTGTGGACAAGGAAGCAGCGTTTTTTAAAATACGAGTACAACGGATTCAGTGTCAGCAGGGATTTCAATATCAACTGGAAAAGCAGACGAAGAAACAAGTATTTCATATCAATATAGAAGAAAATGCATTATATGAAGCGCTGGATACATATTTCGGCAAAGAATATCTCCAGATTTCTGCATGGACGAAGGAGTGGGAATATCAGGGAAAAATCAGTAAAAGAGGGAAGATTTTAACGAACCGCAGGAAAAATGAAGAACAGGAATGGATACGACAGGGCAACAATGAAAAGAAGCACTATGAACTTTCAGAAGGAAAACCGATTCCACCTTTGGTTGATTTGGGTATTTTCACGAAGGAAGGAAAAGTGGTACGGTCGCAGTATGATAAATATCGTCAGATCAATCGTTTTTTAGAGTTAGTGGAAGATGTCTGGAAAGATATGCCAATAGAAGGAGCCGTCCATATCGTAGACTTTGGATGTGGAAAATCCTATCTTACCTTTCTTCTATATTATTATCTGGTTGAAATAAAAAAAGACAGGTGGAAATAACCGGTCTGGATTTGAAAAAAGAAGTAATCGAAGAATGTCAAAAGAAAGCCGAACAATATGGCTATGAACACCTGCATTTTATATCCGGTGACATCAGTGAATATCAAACGCAGGATCCGGTACATATGGTAATTTCACTTCATGCCTGTGATACCGCTACGGATTATGCTATATATCATGCCATTCAATTAGGCAGCCTTGTTGTATTGTCCGTTCCCTGCTGTCAGCACGAGTTAAATCAACAGATGGGTAGTCAGGTGTTTCCCATCTTGTCCCGGTATGGTATCATTAAAGAACGGACGACAGCCCTTATGACGGATGCCATTCGAGGAAACCTGTTAGAATACAGCGGTTACCGAACGCAATTATTGGAATTTATTGATATGGAGCATTCCCCGAAAAATATATTGATACGGGCAGTTCGTACCAAGCTGTCAAAAGAACGCAGGGAAAAGGCATTGAAAGAAGCAGAAGAACTGATACAGGCGTTTGGATTTCGGCCGATGCTATACTGTCTGCTTCAAAAGGAGAAAGTAAATGGATGAGAATCAAGAAAAGCAAGAGAAACAGAGTAACATCATAGAAAGCTATGACGGTGATCCTGACGACTTAGTGTTCTTCCAGACGCCAAAAGGAGAAGCGTATGAGGAATCGGAAGAAGACGATTCCGATAATACAGGTTTTGATAATGATTGGGTAACGGAAGAAGGGATAGAAGAAGGGATAGAAGAAGAGCGGGAAATCCCGAATCTTCAAAACCCTGTCACAGAAGTGCTTTATGCGAAGGAAGTGCCGGCAGAGGAGGAGATAACAGATATTCCTAAGAATGGCAATGGGCCGGCACAGATCGATGTAAATGATCCCCATTATGAAAATTACAAGCCGGACCCCTATTATGAATTTGGACAGGGACCGGAACCGGAATTAAAATCCACGAAGTCTGACAACAGTCAGGAAGTTTTGGGAATTGTTTCTCTTGTTTGCGGCATTATGAGCATTGTAATGGTATGCTGCGGGTTTTCTTTTCTTCTGTCACTGACGGCACTCATTACCGGAATCGTTTGCCTTTGCTCAAAAACGGAATGGAATCAATATAAAACGATGGCGGTTATCGGTATTGTACTTGCGGTCCTTCCGGCGGTCTTTTCCATCCTATCCTTTTTGATCCAGATAGGAAATATGATTATGATACATAGCTGACCGTTTACGAAAGATGTATCTGGATTGTAATTCTATGCAGAAAAAAAGAAAAAAAGACTTGCTTTTTAAAAAAAGGTGGTTTATAATAGCACTTGCTGTGACATTGATAGCGTAGAAGCGTGAGGTTGCTGCACTGTGTTGCAGGTTTTTCCGTGGAGCGAATGTCAAGTTAGGAAACTGGCGACAAGTCACTGTACGATATAAACCATCTATCAAAGGATAGAAATGACGTGTGAGTAAAAAATGAAACACACGGGAATGTGTACAGTCACCACTTGTCGTACTGAAATGAAGTGCGAAAAGGAGGCGGCTTTTTTTATGGCAAGTCAGGTAATGAGAATTACATTGAAGGCTTATGATCATCAGTTGATCGATCAGGCTGCAAAGAACATCATCGAAACTGTGAAAAAGACAGGAGCAAAGGTGAGCGGACCGGTACCGATGCCGACGAAAGTGGAGAAGATCACCATTTTACGTGCGGTTCATAAGTATAAGGATTCCAGAGAGCAGTTTGAACAGAGAACCCATAAGCGTTTGATCGATGTTATCCAGCCTACCCAGAAGACAATCGACGCATTACAGAAAATGGATATGTCTGCTGGCGTTTACATTGACGTAAAAATGAAGTAATTATTATCTATGTAGTATCGAATGGATTGGAAATCCAATGAATTTAGTATGATTGCAGATGCAATCCGCTGTAAATCAGGAGGAAAGAAAAAATGAAGAAAGCAATTTTGGCAACAAAAGTCGGAATGACTCAAATCTTCAGCGAAGATGGCGTATTGACGCCGGTTACCGTATTACAGGCAGGACCTTGTGTAGTAACACAGGTAAAGACTGTTGAAAATGATGGCTATAGTGCTATTCAGGTTGGCTTCGGTGAAAGAAAGGAACGAATCGTAAATAAGGATGTGGCAGGAAAGAAGGTAATCATCAATCCCCACGGCGCTAACAAGGCAGAAGTCGGTCATTTTAAGAAGGCAGGCACTACACCGAAGAAGTATGTAAGAGAATTCAGATTGGAAAACGCAGAGGAATATGAGGTTGGCAGTGAGATCAAGGCTGACATTTTTGCAGAAGGCGATAAGATTGATGCAACTGCAAAATCAAAAGGAAAAGGCTTTGCCGGCGGTATCAAGCGTTATGGTATGCGTTCCGGTCCTGCTGCACATGGTTCTAAGTATCATAACCATGCGGGGTCCAATGGTTCCGCTACTACTCCGGGACGTGTGTTCAAGGGTAAGAAAATGCCTGGACACATGGGAGCAGTGAGAGTAACCGTTCAGAATCTGGAGATCGTTAAGATAGATTTGGATAACAATGTGATTTTGGTCAAGGGTTCTGTGCCGGGGCCGAAGAAATCATTGGTTATGCTGAAAGAAACAGTGAAAGTCGGTAAGTAGACTTTAGGAAGGAGGAGCTTTAGATGGCATCAGTAGCAGTTTATAACACCGAAGGAAAGGAAGTAGAAAAGCTGGAGCTTAACGATTCCGTATTTGGTGTTGAAATAAATGAACATTTAGTGCATATGGCTGTTGTTACACAGCTTGCAAACCGTCGTCAGGGAACACAGAGTGCAAAGACTCGTTCCGAAGTTTCCGGCGGTGGAAGAAAGCCTTGGAGACAAAAAGGCACCGGTCATGCAAGACAGGGTTCTACCCGTTCTCCACAGTGGACCGGTGGTGGTGTTGTGTTTGCACCCAAGCCGAGAGATTATTCCAAGAAAATGAACAAAAAGGAAAAACAGTTAGCTATGAAGTCTGTTTTAACCTCGAAGGTTCAAGAAGATAAGCTGGTTGTTGTTGATGAATTGAAGATGAATGAGATCAAAACGAAGAAATTCATTGAGATCATGAACAATTTAAAAGCGGCAAAGGCATTGGTGGTAACAAAGGACGTGGAAGAGAATGTTGTTTGTTCCGCTCGTAACATTCCGGATGTAAAAACAACTGTCTGCAATGAAATCAATGTATATGATATTCTGAAATACGATACCTTGATTTTGACAAAGGATGCAGTGGCAGCGATTGAGGAGGTGTATGCGTAATGGCAGATATTAAGTATTATGACGTTATCTTGAAGCCGGTTGTAACAGAAAAAAGTATGAATGCAATGGCGGAAAAGAAGTACACATTCTTGGTTCATCCTGATGCAACAAAATCGCAGGTAAAAGAAGCGGTTGAAAAGATGTTTGAAGGTACGAAGGTTGCCAAGGTTAATACTATGAATTACGATGGCAAAACAAAAAGAAGAGGAATGGTTTACGGTAAGACCGCTAAGAGAAAGAAAGCCATCGTACAGCTGACGGAAGACAGCAAGGATATTGAGCTGTTTGAAGGTCTGTAGATCAAAGGCTGAGAAAAAGGCCTTGTAATGATTATACGCAACGAAAGCGTGATGACAAATAGGTACAGTTGAAAGGAGATATAAAAATGGGAATTAAAACATATACCCCATATACACCTTCCAGAAGACATATGACCGGACTGGATTATGAGGAAATCACGAAAACGACACCGGAAAAGTCCTTAACGGTTTCCTTAAAGAAAAATGCCGGGCGTAACAATCAGGGAAAGATTACGGTTAGACATCATGGCGGTGGTTCCAGAAGAAAATACAGAATCATCGACTTTAAGAGAAATAAGGATGGTATTCCTGCTAAGGTGGCATCGATCGAATATGATCCGAACAGAACCGCAAATATTGCACTGCTGTATTATGCAGATGGAGAGAAAGCATATATCATTGCACCGGTTGGCTTAAAAGTAGGCGATACCGTCATGAGCGGTGCAGACGCTGAGATTAAAGTGGGAAATGCATTGCCTTTAGAGGCGATTCCGGTGGGTACGGAAATCCACAACATTGAGTTGTATCCGGGCAAAGGCGCTCAGCTGGTACGGGCAGCAGGTAATTCTGCCCAGCTGATGGCAAAGGAAGGAAAGTATGCGACCCTGCGTCTTCCGTCCGGTGAGATGCGTATGGTACCGATCATTTGCCGGGCAACGATTGGTCAGGTTGGAAATATTGAACATGATTTGGTAAATATCGGTAAAGCTGGACGTAAGCGTCATATGGGTATTCGTCCGACTGTTCGTGGTTCTGTTATGAACCCGAATGATCACCCGCATGGTGGTGGTGAGGGTAGAGCACCGATTGGACGTTCCGGTCCTTCAACCCCTTGGGGAAAATCTGCTCTTGGTTTGAAGACCAGAAAGAAGAACAAGCAGTCTAATAAGTTGATCGTAAGAAGAAGAGACGGAAAGAGCATGAAATAGTGAAGGAGGTAATCGAATGGCACGTTCAGTTAAGAAAGGACCTTTTGCAGATGAGCATTTACTGAAGAAGGTAGACGCATTAAATGCTGCAAATGATAAACAGGTGATTAAAACTTGGTCACGTCGTTCCACGATCTTCCCATCATTTGTAGGCCATACCATTGCCGTATATGATGGAAGGAAGCATGTCCCGGTATATATTACTGAGGATATGGTAGGACATAAATTAGGTGAGTTTGTATCTACCCGTACCTACAGAGGTCATGATAAGAGCGAAAAGAAGGGTAAGAAATAAAGAATAGTTGAAAGGAGGCAACATCCATGGCAAAAGGACATAGAACCCAGATTAAGAGAGAACGGAATGCGAATAAGGATACCAGACCTTCAGCAAAGGTTTCCTATGCCAGAATTTCGGTTCAGAAAGCGTGTTTTGTTCTTGATGCAATCAGAGGTAAGGATGTGCAAACCGCACTTGGTATCTTGGCATATAGTCCTAGATATGCATCAAGTGTTATAGAAAAGCTGTTAAAATCTGCAATCGCAAATGCAGAAAATAATAATGGTATGAAGATGGAGGATCTTTATATTGCAGAATGTTATGCAAATAAGGGACCTACCATGAAGCGGATTCAACCCAGAGCACAGGGCAGGGCTTATAGAATCGAAAAGAGAACCAGTCACATCACGATCGTGCTTGATGAGAAGAAATAGGAGGTCATTATGGGACAGAAAGTTAATCCTCATGGTTTAAGAGTCGGTGTCATCAAGGATTGGGATTCCAGATGGTATGCCGATACGAAAAATGGTGAATTTGCAGATAACCTGGTAGAAGATCATAAGATTCGGGAATTTTTGAACAAGAAATTGTCCAATGCAAGCGTTTCTAAGATTGAGATTGAAAGAACGACAGACCGGATCAAGGTTATCGTTCAGACTGCAAAAGCAGGTGTTGTCATCGGTAAAGGCGGTGCAGAAATCGATAAACTGAGAAACGAAGTACAGAAACTGACAAAGAAGAAGCTAAACATTGAGATCAAAGAAATCAAGAAGCCGGATAGCGATGCTCAGTTGGTGGCTGAAAATATTGCACAGCAGCTGGAAAATCGTATTTCCTTCCGTCGTGCTATGAAATCGTGTATGTCCAGAACCATGAAGAATGGTGCATTGGGAATCAAGACAGCTGTTTCCGGACGTTTGGGTGGCGCTGATATGGCACGTACCGAGTTTTATAGTGAGGGAACCATTCCACTTCAGACTCTTCGGGCGGATATTGATTACGGTTTCGCAGAGGCAGACACCACTTATGGAAAGATTGGTGTTAAGACATGGATTTACCATGGTGAGGTTCTTCCTGTTAAAGGAGATAAGGAAGGGAGCGATAAATAATGTTAATGCCTAAAAGAGTAAAACGTCGTAAACAGTTTAGAGGTTCTATGGCTGGTAAGGCGTT
>CANPZL010000056.1 GCA_947589055.1 uncultured Lachnospiraceae bacterium
ATCGCAGACGACAGGTGTTTATTACTCTTTTTGCATTTTATGATTCATTATGTATTTAATGTAACATTTGCCTCCTCGATTGCCTGCTGTTCAAAATCGGCAATCTTATCCGGTGTAATCAAGGGAAGCTCGTCTGTGGAAGTCACTCCAAAACTACGCAGAAAATCCTCCGTTGTTCCAAACAGGATCGGTCGCCCTAACGCCTCTAACCGTCCCACCTCTTCGATCAAATGGTATTCCAGCAGCCGATTGATCGCATGGACGCAGGACACGCCACGGATAGCTTCAATTTCCGCTCTGGTAATAGGCTGCTTGTACGCTATGATTGATAATGTTTCCAACTGCACATCCGTAAGTATATGTTTTTTTGGCAGATTTACAATTCGTGACAGTACCTCATAATATTCATTTTTTGTGCATAACTGATAGGAATCCTCCAATTCAATGATCCGAATGCCACGTTCTTCCTTGTCATATTGATCCATAAGATGATGTAACAGCTTCCGGGTAGTTTCCACATCATGCTCCAAAGCTGCCGCAAGCTGTTCTACCGATACCGGTTCCCCCATTGCAAATAGAATAGCTTCTATCGCCGCCTCTAATTTTGTGATTTCCTGTTCCATTTTTTCTCCTATTCCAGCGAATCAATGACGATGTCGCCAAACAACTCTGTCTGTCGTACTGTCACCGCACCCATTTTCATCAGTTCCAATATTGCCATAAAAGTAACGATAATACTTAGCCTTGTTGCCTGCATTTCCAAAAGCGTCCGAAAACTGATTCCCTTTAACCCTTTTACTTCTTCCCGGATTGCCGCCATTTTATCTTCAATGGTAACCTCTTCCCGTTCAATGGTGCCGAATTTACTCCGAATCGGATCGATTTTATCCACCTGCTTTTTCATTACCATTCGGAAAATATCGTTCAGCCGGCTTAAAGTCAGCCCCTCGCAAAGCTCTGCCGGGTCAATCTCTTCTTGAAATTCCGCCACTTCTTTAGGAATGGACGCCTTCTTAAACACTGCATAGGAAGCGTCCAGTTCCATATCCTTTAATTCTGTGGCCGCATATTTATACATCTTGTATTCCAGAAGCCGGCGCACCAGTTCCGCCCGTGGATCTTCTTCCTCCTCTTCTTCCGGTTCCTCTTTCGGCAGGAGCATTTTGGCTTTTATACTTATCAAAGTGGCCGCCATAACTAAGAATTCACTCATCACATCCAAGTCATGGGCCTGCATCTCATCCAGATATTCCAGATATTGCTCTGTTATTGTTACGATTGGTATATCGTATATATTCACTTGGTTTTTTTCGATCAGGTGCAGCAGCAGATCCAAAGGACCTTCAAACACCTGAAGTTTTACATCGATTGCCATTTTTCTCACCCATTGCGGATTCTGTACTTTAATCGGAAGGATTTGTTCCGGGATTCTCTGTTGTAGTTGTCTCAGGTATCGGCGCTTCGGTTGCCGGGGGGCTCGCTTCGGTCGGTGCCTCGGTAACAGGCGGCTGCGGTTCCGCCGGTACTTCCGTCACAGGCGGCTGCGGCTCTGCCGATGCTTCGGTTGCCGCCTCCGTTGCAGGCGGTTCTTCTGTCGCCACGGGTATCGGAGAAGACGACGGTCTTCCTGCCGGCGTCGCAGAACCAGACTCCGTTCCCGGCAAATGATATACAATCACAAGATCCCCCGCATCATAATTTTCATATATTGCCTTTGCCATATCCAGCGGCAGATTGATACAGCCATGGGAACCATATCCGATATAGCGGCTTCCGCCAAATGCGCTCTGCCATGTAGCGTCATGAAGTCCAATTCCACCGTTAAAGGGCATCCAGTATGAAACCGGAGTTCGGTAATTCTCCCCTACCAGTATAGCGGGAGAGGATTTATATCGAATCGTAAAAATGCCCGGCGGAGTTGCATGTCCGGTAGAAGGCTGTCCGGAAACAAAATCTGTCTCTAAAATGATTTCACCTTCTTTGTAACAGTACAAATGCTGAGAGGTAAGATTGATCTCGATATAGGTATCGCCAATACCGGCCAGTTGGGAACTGTCCCTTACATAACTGGTTTTTCCACCGTTTTGAATGTCAGCCAGCAGCTTTAAAATGGCTTCTGTTTCTTCATCCGTATCAATCTCCTCGCTTCTGATATAAGAGGTTATCTCTACTGTCTGACCATATGTAGTCTGAAAATCAATTATCTGTCCCCGTATTTCATACGTCTCTTTTAAATATTCAATATAGTCTTTCACTTTTTCTCTATCAATCGTTACATGATAATCCCTCGATATATCCGCCCAGTCAAGCAGCCTGTCGCCTGTAAGGGTTTCTTCGTCCTCCGGAAACCGATACGTTATCTTCACCTTTTGTAACGCTTCCAGATATTCAATCGCATCCTGAATTTCTTTTGCATTCTCAGAATACTCCAATCTCTCATAACAGCCTTCTTGATCCAGATCAACCGATACTGAAAGCTCTGAGACTGCCTGTTCCACTGCCGCCCGCACTTGAAGAGGAATCGGTTTTTTCCCTTCCTGTCCCTCCTCTACGGAAAACCCGTCCGCCTCCTGTATGATCTGCGGCTCGATTGGTTCTATGATATTTTCCTTCTGCATACAGTCTAATTTATGAATCTTCCGGTACAAAGCGATCCGGTCATAGTGTACTTCTGCTCCAAGACTGTAATCCTGTTTCTGAAACACACTAAGAAACCAAACCAATACGTTCTGATGGGAAATGATGTCTTCTATCGTACCAGTATACATTATTTCCAGTCCAATTTCCGACCCTTCTATGTATTCCGGTTTACCATCCCGTGGAAGAATCTCCAGCCGGTATTCCGTAAGCATGGTATCCAATCGGTTCTTTGCCTGTTGTTCTGACAGCATTGACACATTTAATCCGTTCAAAGTGGTATTCCACATAAAATGATCCGTAAAATAAACTATGCCAATCCCATATATTATAAATAATACAGAAAGCGTAATGACACATACCTTTGTCCATACCGGCCATTTTATCTTAGTCTTTTGTATCACAAAAGGCATGGAATCCAGTTCCATCTCGGCAGCTGCGGATTCCTCACCGCTTTTTACCTGCTCTTTATCCGTTTCTGATAAAGCGGCTTCCGGCGTTTCGGCTTCCGGCGTTTCGGCTTCCGTTTCCTTTGATTCCGATTCCTCTTCCACTTCCGGCGTTTCGTTCTCTGTTTCCGTTGATTCCGATTCTTCTTCCGTTTCCGGCGTTTCGTTCTCTGCTTCCGTTGATTCCGGTTCTTCTTCCGCTTCCGGCGTTTCGTTCTCTGTTTCCGTTGGTATTACACTATTTTCAGCATCCCGATTTTCTTCTTTCGTATGCATTGTTTCCAATCCTTCATCCATAATGACTTCTCTTTTCTACAATTCTCTCTTTTCTCAACAGGATACATTATAATAAACTGAAATTAAAATAACAACTCCTTTTCTTCTCCGATCCTCGACAGCAGTTGTCATTTCCCTTCATTTGCCAATGTTTCTCCCGATTCCAGGATAACAGTCAGAAGCTCCGGAAGATTATTAACCCGGATTGGAACGGTATGATTACCCAGTCCGCCGCTTAACAACATGGTACTGTTTCCTTCTTCATAACGTCCCCGGTCATACTTCGGGAAAATATGAAACATTGGTGAAAGCACTCCTCCAAATAAAGGAAGTCGAATCATACCCCCATGAAGATGTCCGGCTAACACCAGATCCGCTCCCCAGCGGGCATATTCCGAAAAATAATCCGGATTATGTGCCAAAAGAATGGTATATGTCTCCGGCTCCGGAGTTCCTAAGACCTGCGTAAGATACTCCTTTTCCATTGGCTGCTTTCGCAGCCGTTTATAAAAACGTGGTTCTAAATCCAACCCATATAAGTAAATGGCTGCACCGTTTTTCCTTAGTGGGACTCTCGCATTTTCCAGCCAGATGACATTTTCTCCCAGTCGCTCCCGATACTCTTTCCACATCTCACCATATGTTTCCGGGTAAACACTGATCCGCTGTTCATGATTACCTTTCCCATAAAAAACCGGATATTCCTTTGCCAATTCTTCTATTAACCGGGCAGGAACCTCCGTCGATTTCTTTGGTTTTCCTACCAGCATATCACCTGCGATGAAGATATAATCCGGCTGCTGTTTCCGAATCTTTTCCAGCAGCAGCCGGTTATCTTTCTCAAAACAGGCATTATGCAGATCTGCCAATACCACGAAACGGCAGCCATGAAATGCCTTCGGTATCTTGGGCGAACGAATATGATACTGTGTCACCTTCAATTTTTGGTTTTCTATGACACTGATGATGCTTACTGTCAATATCATCAGCAGAACAATTCCTGCAACGATCAAACCGATTTTCATGGTTTTTCCTTTCGTTCCTTTCCGTTTGTCAGCGTATATGTTTTCTATGTGTTTTATTCCGAATCAGATGTTCCGCCTGTATCTGTGGCTGCCGCTGCTTCCGTTTCCGAGCCGGTGGTTTCTCCTGTTTCTAGGACAGCGGTAGTGTCCATTTCCGAGCCGGTGGTTTCTTCTGTTTCTGGAACAGCGGTAGTGTCCGATCCGGATGCTCCCCCTGCTTGTGAAGAAATTCCGTTTTCATTTTTTTCTACACAAAACAGATGATAGACCGCCTGTCGGAAACAAAAGCCATAGGAAACCGCTTCCACATCTTCTGCTGCCAGCAGCGGAACCGCTCCAATCCGCTCTCCATTATAATAATAAACTGCTTCTCCAATAATGTCACCCTGTTTTATAGGGGCAGTCAATTCCGAGTAATTCAGTTCTTTCTTTATCTGCTCCGGAACCTGCTCTCTGGTCAGCATATAATGAAAGGTATTCTGCTCTGGCACACAGCCTATCGCTTCCTTTGTTCCCCGTTTTACCGGTACATAAGTTCCCGTCCCTAAAACCGATTCGTCCCGATACACCTGACAGTTCGCAAACCCGTAATCAAACAGTTTGCATACCTCAGTGTTCCGAATATCTTTTGTAGAAGCTCCCATCACAACTGCGATCAGATCAACTCCATCCTTTGTAGCAGTCGCCGATATGGAAAACCCGGCCTCGCTGGTGTATCCGGTTTTCAGGCCCGTACAGTAAGGATACGTTTTTAACAATTTGTTCGTATTGGATAGTCCAAAATCCGAAGCCCCTCTTGCTGTGATATGGGTAATGGAATCCATCCAGATAGTGGAATAATCAAATATCTGCGGATACTTGGTCGTAAGTTCCCTTGTCATGATTGCAATATCTCTTGCAGTCGTCAGATGTCCTTCCGCATCTAAGCCGCAGGCGTTGACAAAATTCGTATTCACCATACCAAGCTCCGCTGCTTTTTCGTTCATCAGAGCAACAAATGCTTCTTCACTTCCGGCAATATGCTCTCCCATTGCTACAGCCGCATCATTTCCACTGGCTATGATAATACATTTTATCATGTCCTCCACGGTCTGGGTCTCGCCTTCTTCAAAGAAACACTGGGAACCGCCCATCGACGCCGCATGGGCGCTAATCGTTACCGTATCATTCATCGTCATTTTTCCTGCCCCGATCTGTTCAAATGCCAGCAACAGGGTCATGACCTTTGTCACACTTGCCGGATGCCGCTGCTCATCGGCATTTTTTTCGTACAGTACCTGTCCTGTGGTTGGCTCCATCAAAATCACCGAAGGCGATTCTATGGTCAAATCCTCTGCATAGACCTGCGGAACCGTCATATGGATTCCCGGAACCATAAAAAGCAGGGCGGTCAAAATACACATGAAGCCTTTCCAAAATTTCCTGTTCATATACCACTCCTAAGGATTGTTATTCCTACTATATTACAAAATCCGGAAAAACAGAACGAAAACAGAAAATTCCGGTTTTTTCTTTTGATTACTCATTGACAACGATCTTTTTAATTACAGGCTGCTTTTCCGTCGGTATTTCACTGATCGTATATGCATTTTGCAGCCGCTTCTCTGCTTCTTTTGCCTGTTCTTCATGATTGGCGTACAGATAAGCAAACGGTTCCTTTGTTGTCACGGCATCCCCTAAATGCTTACACAACTGAATTCCTACTGTAGAATCAATCTTAGCGTCCTTTGTTTTTCTTCCTCCGCCCAATATTAAGGAAACCATTCCCACTTCCCTGGTATCACAGCTTTTCAGATACCCATTTCCAGTAGGATAAACCGGTATTTTCAGACGAGCCTTAGGAAATCGTTCTGGATGATAGATCCAATCCGGATTTCCCTGCTGGGCCTGTACAAATTCTGCAAACTTATCCAACGCCTTATGGGTTTCGATCGTTTCTTTTAGTATTTGCTCCGCTTCTTCCAATGTTTCCGCCCGTCCGGCTCCCAGAACCATATAAGACGCCAGTGCAAATACTACTTCAAGCAGGCGTTCATCTCCCTTTCCCTGTAAAACTTCAATGGCCTCCTGCACTTCCAACGCATTACCAACCATATGTCCAAGCGGTTCATTCATATCAGTCAGAATCGCACTGGTCTTTTTTCCTGCCTGCCATCCAATGTCTACCATAAGCTTAGCGAGCTGCTCTGCCCGTTCCTGTGTCTGCATAAATGCACCGCTTCCGGTCTTTACGTCCAGAACGATCACGTCCGCACCGGAAGCCAGCTTTTTACTCATGATGCTGGCGGCGATCAGAGCATCCTGATCCACGGTGGCAGTTACGTCCCGCAGGGCATACATTTTCTTATCAGCCGGAGCTAAGTTTGCAGTCTGCCCTGCGATTGCCAGCTTGATCCGATTAACATTACCGATAAACTGTTCTCTTGTCAGTGCAGTCTGAAAGCCCTCTATACTTTCCAGCTTATCAATGGTTCCCCCGGTATGCCCTAATCCCCTTCCGCTCATTTTTGCAACCGGTATCCCTAAAGCCGCCAACATAGGTCCTATGATAAGAGACGTCTTATCCCCAACTCCTCCGGTACTATGTTTATCTACCTTGATTCCCTGTATCTCTGACAAATCCAGCTTTTCACCGCTTTCCGCCATTGCAAGGGTAAGCCACACGGTTTCCGATTGATCCATACCCCGAAAATAAACTGCCATGAAAAACGCCGCCATCTGATAATCGGGTATATCTCCCCTCGTATAACCGTTTACCAGCCAGTAAATCTCCTCTTTTGTCAGCCTTTCACCTTCTCGTTTCTTCAGGATCAATTCATACATATTCATGAAATAATGCCTCCCTCCTGCTGGTTCCAATCGGTAAAGCCTTTACCCCGAACAAATCGCCTATCGTCTGTCCAATATCGGCAAAGGTACTGCCTGTATGCAGATTCTTCCCCTGTTGGAATTCTTTCTGCTTTCCGTACCACAATACCGGAACATATTCCCTCGTATGGTCGGTTCCCTTGTAGCATGGATCACAGCCATGGTCGGCTGTAATGACAAGCAGATCCGTCTCCTGCATATCCGCCATCAATTCTCCCAGCCTTCGGTCAAAGGCTTCCAATCCGGCACCGTATCCTTTAGCATCTCTCCGATGTCCCCATCGGGAATCAAACTCTACCAGATTTGTAAAAATAAGACCGGAAGAAATCTTCTTTCTATAGGCAAGCGTCTGATCCATACCGTCCATGTTATCCTTTGTATGAACAGCCATCGTTATTCCCATACCGGCAAAAATGTCCTCAATCTTTCCCACTGCCGCTACCGTCTTGCCCGCCGCTTTTAAATAAGACAACAGATTTTCTTCATCAGGCATTCTGGAAAAATCACGACGGTTAGCCGTTCGGACAAAGACATCTCCTTCCTTTACAAACGGTCTTGCGATCACTCTGGCTACATTATGGGAACCAGTCAATAGTTCTCTGGCACAGCGGCAGATGGCATATAACTGTTCCGGCGCAATCACCGATTCACAGGCAGCGATCTGAAACACACTATCTGCGGAAGTATAAATGATCGGATAGCCGGTTTTTAAGTGTTCTTCACCCAGTTCCTGAATGATCTGTGTTCCGGAAGCCACACAATTTCCCAAGTATCCCCTGCAGCCGCTCCTCTTTAAAAACTGTTCCAACAGTTCCTCCGGGAACCCATTCGGATAAGTAGGAAATGGCACTTTTGTATCAATCCCTGTCATTTCCCAATGCCCGATGGTAGTATCCTTTCCCTGCGAACACTCCATAAGCCTCCCATAAGCTCCGATTGGAGCCGGAACCGGCTGGATCCCTTCCATACCGTCGATATTTCCGTACCCTAAAGAACGCAGATGCGGCAGTTCCAAACCACCGCAGGCTTTCACTGTATGAGCAATGGTATTAGCCCCTTCATCCCCGAAAGCTCCGGCATCCGGTAAGGCTCCCATACCCACACTGTCTAATACGATCCATATCACTCGTTCTACCATAAAACCCCTCCAATCCGTCAATCTGCAATCCAATTCATGTATCGCATCAAAAATATCCATCCAGTCAACGTAAGCGAAGAAAAAACCGTTGTCAACACGATAACACTGGAAGAAAGCACATCATCACCATGCATATTTTTTGCCATAATATAGGCGGTGGGCGTCGTTGGTGATGCCAGCATAATAACCAAAGCCAACAGCTCCTGATCCCGAAACCCAAGCCAGACCGCTACAGGGAGGAATACAGCCGCTAACCCGATCAATTTGATTACCGTTGCGATCACCGCCGGTTTTATCCTTTCTAATGCCTGTTTTCCCTCAAATCCTGCACCAATAGCGATCAACGCAAGCGGGGACGCCATATTACCCAAGTTCATAATACTTTTTTCTATCATTTGCGGCAGCCTTAATTGCATCAGCGAGGCCGCCAGCCCAAAAAGGATTCCAAGTATAATGGGATTTTTGGCAATATTTATCAAGGCTGTCCGAATCCGTCCGGTTTCCTGCCGCAGGTTCGGATCATTGCTCTCTATAGTAAGGATTGTAACTGCAAAAATATTATACAGAGGAACCGAACCAATGATCATCAAAGGACCCATTCCGGAATTCCCGTAGATATTTTCGATGAATGCAATTCCCAAAATCGCAGCACTGCTCCGATATGCACTTTGTACAAAAGCCCCCACCTGCGTCCGATCCTTTAATAACCGTCTGGCAAGTCCCCAGATCACTAAAATGCTTATCAACGTGACTACTGCGCAAAATCCGATATATTTTCCGTCAAAATGGTGTAGAATATCCGTACTAAAAACATCAAGGAACAGCATACATGGCAGGCAAACTTTAAATACCAGTTTATTTGCCCCTTCTACGAACGCTTCGTTTATCAGACCGATCCTTCTCAAGATATATCCGATTGCCATAACCGCAAATACCGGAACCGTTGCATTCAGACTGTATATAAAACTATCCATATGTATCCTTCTTCCAAACGAGAATAATTCCTGCCTTCGGCACTTCGCTCACAGGCGTTCGCCTTATGGAATCAGCAAAAGAAACCCCCTTTTTCGTGCAAGCACGAACCGGAGGTTTCTTTTACTGATTCCGCACCGCTCACTGCATATGTGAATATTATATCCTGTTTGGGATGGTTTTACCAGTAAAATATCATGTGTTTTATCTATGAATCTTATTTATTTTTTATTTGTATCTCTTATCCATCTATCCCGTCTGCACATGATTTCAGCCTTGTCCTCTTATCAGGAAGCCCGGATATGTTTTCATTTTTAATATCCCGTTTTACGGTTAAAGACCGTTCCATCTACCGCATTGATCGTGATATAAGTTTGTCCGGACCAGCCGGATTTAAAATCCCAGACCGGTATCATCGTATATTCCTTTTCTGCATTGGGATTCTTCATGCAGGCATA
>CANPZL010000057.1 GCA_947589055.1 uncultured Lachnospiraceae bacterium
ATCAGTTGCCTCTACATGAAAAGTCAATTCTCCCATATAACCTTCATATTGACTTGCTTGTATGGTAACCGTTTGTTTAAATGCATCAGTTTTCGTCTCCTCAGTAATCGGGACCTCAGTTTTTAAGCTTTCTACATCTCCGCCTTCCGTATTCTTTGTTGTAACCCAATATTTGATTGATTTCAGACCAGATTCTAAATCCTGAGCAGTAATCGTAACCGAAATATCCTTGCCGGTCCAATTCTCTGTACTTTTATCGTCGGTATCAGATTTCAATTCTAACGTATCTATGTGATCATCCTCTGCCGCCAACATTATATTTGCAGCAATCTGTTTTGGAAGTGTAAATTGTTTTTCTTTCTCCTGTGCTAAGCGGATCGTAATCTCTGCACTATCCTCATCCGGAAAAATCAATTCTTCCCTTTGAGCAGCATCGACTCCTGTTACCAAATATGTATATTTCTTTTGCTTATCCAAGCTTACTTTCCACTGTCCATCAGATGCCACACTACCAGAACCACTGTTGTCGCTGCTACTAACACTGCTATTCTTATCTGCAACATTTTCCTTTTCTCCTTCTACCCATTCTGCCTGTATTCCTTCGGAAGAATCCTCTCCAGTTTCCCAAAAGGTTACTTTTAAATCCGGATACTCCTCTCTTGTTAAAATATTATTATCCGCATCCTTAATCTGAATGATATATTCTTTTTCTGTTTTGGATGTTTCCTCTGAGTTTTCTGCAAACGCCGAATACGGCATACAGGAAAATATTGTGATTATTGTTAAAAACAATGCTATAATCCTGCTTGCATAGCTTCTTTTTTCTATCGCATTCTTCATTTGTCTGTCCTCCTATTCCTAAGCTGTTATATATTCTTCTGTATGTATAAAGGTAATATCCTGTTCAACGACAAAAACACTCCCTGCTTCTGCTGCCGGATCATGGGACAATACGGTTGTTTCTTCCATAACCGGAGAAAGCAGCGTTGTTTCCTCTAGCATGCTTTGCGCCATCGCCTTCTGATCTAACAATTGCGTACTGATCTTTTCTGTCCACGCTCCCGAACCGGACGGATGATATCCCGATGTCTCCGCACCGGATGTTCCGGTTTTATTGTGCAGCTTTTTCCGTTTTGTTTTTTCTGTTCTGCCGGTGTTTTTCAAAGCTCCTGTATACTCATTTTGTTCCCGAATCTGCCTGATTGCTTTTTTTGCTGTCGAACCGCTTAAATTTCCAATAATTTTTGGTATCTTGAATACAAAAAAGAGCGTAACGGAAATCAGGAACATAATTGTGGAAAAAACTACCCCGCCGATGAAAACAGAACGATAGATTTCATATGTCATGCGTCCCCCTCCTTTGCAGACTCGATCCGTTTGATGGTTTTATCAATATTGTCCTGTAATAACTGAATATCCGTTTCAACGATCGATTTTTCTACCTGACCGGCATCTGCTGAAATCTGATTTAACAAGCCGGTTAATTCTTCTTTTGAAGTGATTTCCAATAACGGAGAGACTTTGGTATCCATCATCTGATTAATTTCATTCCAAACCTGTAATTTCGAATCAAGATCATCAAATTCCGATGATTTTTCATACAGTTCCTGTATCATATTCCAAAGCTTTTCGTACTCTTCGTACATTTTATCTGTTTGTTTAATCTTTGCACCGTTATACTGATCAATTAAAGACAGACACTCCGAAATATCGCAATATAATTCAGATATCGGATATTTTTCTCCTGCATTTTGAAACCACATAGCCGCATATGCATATCTGTCCTGTTCTTCCGCTACGTCATAATAAAATAAAAATGATTCTCCAATACGGTAACAAATATCCATATATCCTTCTGCATTACTCTGCCTTAAATTTTCTATAACTTCATAGTGTTCAGAATATCCCTTGCTGTTATTTTGATCGATTCCCGTAAGAAGTTTTAATAGCACTTCTCCTTCTTCCCTTGTTAATACATTGTCTGAAACAAGCGCATCGTTTAACTGGTCATAAGCCTCCGTCCGTCTTGGATCCGTAACGATTGCATTGTAATAATCGTTATAGTCCTCCGCTTCTTTTAAAATATTGTCATAATTTTCACTCTGTTTCTGCTCCGCCGAATAATATCCCCATCCGGAAACACTGATTCCGGCAAACATCAACACAAGAGAGCTGATAAACGCAGTTAGTTTCCGCTTCTGCTTTCTGCGGTAAAGATCATCAATTTCATCATAGTGTTCCAATGCATACATAAGCTCCGCAGTGTTCTGATAACGATCATTTGGATTCCGCTGCGTGCATTTTAAGATAATGCGTTCCAAACCTCCGGAGAGCGACGGATTGATTTCCCTGATCGGGCGTATTTCATACGGCGGCTCACATGGATTCATTCCGGTTACCAGATGATAAAGGGTTGCCCCCAAACAATAAATATCTGTTCTGGCATCCGTCTGCCCCATCCCTCCGAACTGTTCCGGAGCCGCATAACCCATCGTGCCAAGACAGGTGGTATCTGCCAGATTTTTTTCTTTAAATTCTCTTGCCGTTCCAAAATCAATTAACGTTACATTACCGTCCGGTTTTAACATGATATTTGCCGGCTTCATATCCCGATAAATGATCGGCGGAACCCTTGAATGCAGATATCCCAGAACGTCGCATAACTGTTTTGCCCAATGAATGACCTCTTCCTGCGGCTGCGCTCCGTATTCCTCTAATGCCTTGCTTAAAGAGTTCCCCTGTATATAATCCATTACAATCAGAAAACGATCGTCATCTTCTATTACATCTATAATGCTCGGAAGATTTGGATGACTTAGCTTTTTCAGCATATCGGTTTCCGCAACAAGGCTCTGTTTTACCACCTCAAAGTCTTTTACTCCGTCCTTGCGGACTTCTTTAATTGCCCATTGTTTATTGGCTTTCTCATTCATTGCAAGATAGACAACGCTCATTCCCCCATGTCCAACTTGATTTAATATTTTATACTTTCCATCTACCAGCGATCCAATCTCAAGCATAAGCTTCCTCCTAAAATGTCCGAACCACTATAACAGAAATATTATCTTTTTCCTGCCGTTCCTTGTTCCACTCGATCAACCTTCGTATATTCTGCTTCATAGAATATTCATCACAAACCATCTGCGGCGCAAGCTGTCCATAAATTTCTTCCTCCGTAATTTCATGCCGGAATCCATCCGAACAAAGCATGTACACCATATCCGGCTGCACATCTCCAAAAAACAAATCCGGATAAACCGCCGGATTTGCCCCTACACATTGCAGCAGTACGCTTCGCCTCGGATCGGAAAGAGCCTGCTCCTTTGTAATATTGCCAAGCTCCATTTCACGTTCTACCAACGTCTGATCTTTGGTCAATTGTTTTACTGCTTCTCCGATAACATACGCTCTGGAATCCCCGACATTTAAAAGATAATAACGCGACGAGGTCAACAGCATGACTACTGCCGTTGTGCCAAGCGTTACGCCGGATTTTTCGCCGTATAGCTGTATAGAAGCATTTTGCGTCTGAATAATATGCTCCCATTCCGCCCTTATTACGGCGTCTTCTAACGGAAGATTACACAAAGACGGAAGGCTGTTCCTAACCCACTCGTCAAAGGCACGAACCAAAGAAGCGCTCGCAACCTCCCCCT
The DNA here is from genome assembly GCA_947589055.1 of uncultured Lachnospiraceae bacterium. GTDB lineage: Bacteria > Bacillota > Clostridia > Lachnospirales > Lachnospiraceae > CAG-632. Next base: position 3,657 of record CANPZL010000057.1, read on the forward strand.
TTTCCAGACCTCCCATTCCGTCACATAATATGGCAAAAACCATTCTTCCCTGCTGCGTCTGCAAAATTTTTACGCTTAAACTATCCTGATTGGTTGTTTTTGTGATGCCGATGTCCGTATCGGCTGCAATCAAATAATTCACAAACAAATTCCCTCCTGTCAGTTGTACATCCGGAATTCAAATTCTTCATTGGAAAGCTGCAGCTTTGTTCCATGTACCAGCTTCGTTTCCACATTGCTCTGAATCATCTGCCCGTTCACGTATGTATGATTGGTAGAATTTGTATCTACAATGTAGTACGCTCCATCGTGTGACAGAATATTGGCATGGCTGCGGCTGATCGCAGTATTGTCTCCAATAAAATAGTCTACATAACTCCGTTCTTTTCCGATTCGAAATACCGGTTTATCGATTGGGATTCTCTCATTTGTTTTGCAGCGTATTAAAGTCGGCCGTATCACATTTTGGTTATTCATCTGAGAAAGAACCGTAGTTTCGCCAATCTGCCCGCCTGTTCCAAGAACCGTAGTTTCGCCAAAATTCTGCGGTCTTCCCATTGGCTGTACCGAGGCGTTGCCCTGCCGGTAAGGAGCCTGCATTCCCTGATTCGGAATCGTTCCGGCATATGGCTGCTGCGGCGTCCCCGCAGAATTCATTTGTCCGAGCGGCTGCTGCGCTCCCTGCCCCTGCATCGGCTGCGCTGTCTGCACAATCTGTCCGGAAGTTTGCCCCGGAACGGCAAATGCCTGATTTGCAGACGGCATTCCTCCTTGAACATTCTGCTTTCCCTTTGACGCGTTCTTTTTTTCCTCTTTCTGCTGCTTATAAATAGCTGCATTTTCTTTACTGTAATGACTGAGCAGATGAAACATGGACATCGGTTTTTCTGTTTGGACAGGATTCCCTACATTGGCCGGTTTTGGTGCTTTCCCGTTTTTCTTTTTTTGCGGTGGATTTCCGGCATTTGTCGATGGTATCGGAAACGGTACAGCACTGGAAGCCTGAACCGGTTGACGCCCATATGACGGCTGCTGAGCACTATATGATTGCTGCGGCTGCATGGAAGCCGGCTGCTGGGTGTATGGTTGCTGCGGCTTCATGGAAACCGGCTGCTGGGTGTACGGTTGCTGTGGCTGCGTCGGAACCGGCTGCTGGGTATACGGTTGCTGCGGCTGCACCGGCTTCTGTGCCGGAATCGACTGTTGTGATTGACTGTACGCCTGTCCCTGTCCGGACTGCTGACGTGACATAAACATCTGATCCGCACCTGCCGCACTGAGTACCTGTGTCCGGTTAATATTTAATCCGTCAATAATCTCCTTGAAGTCCGCCAATGAGAACACCGGCGCACTATTGAGATAATTAATCAGTTTTGCTACATAATCACAGTTTTCTGTCTGATCAAACTGTGTGCAAAACATGATATTTTTCAGCATTGCCCCTAAATCCGGCTGCTCCTGTTCCTTTTCCTGAATCGGAAGACAGATTAATACGGTTTCACAGGATGTCACATCTACGAATATATAATTCAAATCCAGCAAAATACTTTCCGTATCGATCATATATTCTTCCGCATTTAACATCGCATCCACGATCCCGCTGAATACGCCAAGCAGCCTTTTTTTATTAACAATCCCCGTAAAAAACTGTTCTACGGATATTTTGGAAGATACATTATATTTTAAATAGCGCATCTCATCCACCTGCGTATAGATAACCGGCGCAAGTCCGATAATCTTATTATTCGCAAGCATTCCAAGACTCATGGTATCAATCGTTTCTGTCGGTGCGATGCTGTATACCAGATAAGTATTGGTTCCCTGATTTTCAAACGTAAACTCCATATGTGCCTCCTTTAATGATTGTAGCTATATAGCAGAAGCAATTCCCATACTCCGTTCTGCAATACAAAAGCACTTCCCTGTCCCGTAAATTCTTTTGCACCTTCAAACTGATTCGGAATTACCATCTGATTTTCCAAGTCAATATATCCCCATCGGCTCCCATACTGTACTGCCGCCAGTCCATTGGAAAAACTTCCTGCATCTTCATAGACCGGATCAATGATCATTTTCCCGTTTGTATCAATAAATCCCCAGAGACCATTGATTTTTACTGCAGCATACCCGTCTCCCTGAAATAATCGGGCATCCTCATATGCCTGATCGGTAATTTGTTTTCCGGAGCTGTCAACCAAATAATAATTCAGGCCTTTCTGTACAAATAAGCGTTCATTCCGGTATACGATATTTTTCTCATCCATAATAACGCCATCAAAGCGTTCCTTTGTCAGTTCCTTTCCCTCTTCATTGATCAGACTCCATTTTCCGTCTTTTTTGACGGCTGCAATTCCATTTCCCAGAGAAGAGGCTTCCTCATATCCTCCAAATAACAATTTCCCTTCCATTGTGTAATATCCCCATGAAGAGCCATCATATAAAGGACTGATACCATTATGAGCCATACCAAGTTTCCGGATCTTGTCTACGTTCTGTACCACTTCTTTTTTATTGCCGCTTTCGTCAATATAGTAAGTTTCTCCGTCATAATCCACTACCGGCGCCAAACCATCGGAAAATGCACCTGCTTCCTGATACACATAAGGAACTGTCTTTGTTCCTTTTTCATTGATATATCCCCACAATTCTTCCGATTTTACTGAACAATATCCGCCGCTGAACACACCCGTTTCCAAATATTCATCCAAAAAATAATACTGGTACCTGTTTTTTTCATAAACTTCATCTATGTATTCAGAGGCAACTTCCCTGTCCTTTGATTCCTCATATAAAGTAAAAAAAGAATCATACTCCTGCTTTCCGAGGTAAAAATCCATGAGATAAATATAGGCATCCGCATCTTCTGGATACTGTTCAATCATCCAATTTCCCCAGTCCTCGGTCTTCCGTTCTGCGTTGGCCTCTAAGTACATCTCTCCAAGTTCCAAAGACAGCGAAAGCGACGGACGGATTTCAAGCGCCTGCTGATATTCCTCTTCTGCATCTACATAAATTTCCAATTTACGATTTTCTCTGGCTTCTTTCAAATAAGTCTCATATTCTCTGTTTTTACTTTGATTGCTATCGTACTTCATGTAAATCGATAGTATAAATACCGCCGTCAGCACAAGCGGAATTAAATATCTGTAATTTTTCATTCTGGTCTCCTTATTTTCTTGTTACATTCCGGTCAGCCACACTGACATGAAAGTTCCTACAGCAATTGCCGGTCCAAATGGAATACTGTCTTTTCTGGATTTCTTTTTTCGGAGCAGAAGATATACTGCAATCACAAAAGAAGCGATCAATGACAAAAATACGGCACTCCATATCCCGTTTAATCCAAGCAAAAGTCCCATAATGACAAACAGCTTCATATCCCCCATCCCGACTGCATTTTTTATACAAAGCCTGCATAATCCAGCTGCCAGAAGAAGCGCTGCAGCCGCAATGATTTCTGACAGCAGCGTTACCTTCAAATTTGCTTGTTCGGTAAAGAATTCAAAGATCAAGAGTATTCCCCGATATAGCAATCCGAGCAGAATATAACGGTTCGGAATTCGGTATTCTTTATAATCCACATAAGCCGCACCCCACAAAAGTGAAAGCAAGCAGATTCTTTTTAACTGAAAAAGAAATGCGTTTTCTCTGTACAAATATTGTAAAAACAGCGTTGTTGCAAGTACAAGAATGCACATAACAGCACAGTAAATCCAGTCTCCGGTTTTCATTTTTTTGCACTCTTTTTTTAACACATAACAACTAACTGCGCATAAAACTGCAGCCGGCATCAATAACGCACCTGTTTCCCAATCCATGATCTTCATATCCTTTCTTCCAGCTTCCCTTTAACTGGCGTCGGATTTTGCTTCCGAAGAAGAAGGACTTCCATATCCGGTTCTGATTTCTACAGTAACTTTGTCGCCCAGCTCTGCCCGATTCTGTTCAAATTCCTTCTTTACACGTTTTATCATTTCCATATCCGCATCGTCCGGTACTACCAAAACAATCTGATAACTCCGCGTATCCACAGGCGAAGAAACAGTAACCGGCTTGCCGCTTTTATCCGTAACCGTAATGGTTTCCTCCAGATCAGAAACTGAACTATACAGTGATGAAAATGCAGAAGATAATGTATTTTTGATTCCCGCTTCCGATGCATTAGAACCCATATGGGTATCCGCAGATATTATTTTGACAAATTCGTTTTTTCCTCCGGAATTGACATATGCATCATATCCATGTCCGGAATCGGTATAAGTAAATTTCC
>CANPZL010000058.1 GCA_947589055.1 uncultured Lachnospiraceae bacterium
AAAGCCCATGAAGAGCAACTCCGTCTTCACTCTTTAACTCCTTCGGCACTACCGCAAAGCCAAGACGTGTTCCGGTAAAGCCGGCATTTTTTGAAAAGCTTCTTAATTCAATGGCACAGGTTTTGGCTCCCTCACACTCATAGATGCTGTGCGGTACACCGGCCTCGCTGATATAGGCCTCATATGCCGCATCATAAATAATGACCGCTCCGATCCGATTTGCATAGTCCACCCATTCCTGAAGCTGTTCTTTCCGAACCGTAGCCCCTGTCGGATTGTTGGGGAAGCACAGATAGATCAAGTCCGGATTTTCCTTTGGAAATTCCGGAACGAATCCATTTTCAGCCCTGCATGGCATATAGATAACATCGCTCCACAAGCCGGTTTTCGTATCATAAGTTCCAGTTCTGCCAGCCATTACATTAGAATCCACATAAACCGGATAGACCGGATCGCATACCGCTATCTTATTCTCTAAGCTGAAAATTTCCTGAATATTTGCCGAGTCACTTTTTGCCCCGTCGCTGATAAAGATCTCGTCTGCTCCGATGGAAATACCTCTTGCGGTATAATCCTGCTCGGCAATGGTAGCTCTTAAAAACTCGTATCCTAAATCCGGGGAATATCCTTTAAACGTCTTTGCATCAGCCATCTCATCGACCGCAGTATGCAGGGCTTCAATAATTGCCGGAGCCAAAGGCTGTGTGACATCTCCAATCCCCAGACTGATCACCTGCTTGTCCGGATGTTCGCTTTTGAATGCATTTACTTTCTTCGCTATGGTTGAAAATAAATAGCTTCCCGGTAATTTTAAATAATTTTCATTTACCTTAAACATTTTGTTTTCCTCCTAATCTGCTAACCTGCAACGGTTTTATTCCTTTATCTCTCCGTCAAATACCACTCTGGCCGGCCCTGTCATATAGACTTTATCCTGCTCCCTGTCCCAACGGACCTGCAAATCTCCTCCCAGAAGATGCAGGGTAACGGTATCCTTTGTCTTATGATTCAAGATACAGGCAACCGTACTGGCACAAGCTCCGGTTCCACAGGCAAGCGTTTCACCGGCTCCCCGTTCCCATACCCGCATCTTAACTTCGGATTCATTCACAACTTCGATAAATTCTGTATTTACCCGCTTGGGAAACAGGGGGTGATGTTCAAAAAGCGGCCCTATCGTCTCAAGGGGTAGTCCCATCACATCTTCTACAAATACCACTGCGTGCGGATTCCCCATAGAAATGCAGGTCATGCGATATTCCCTGCCAGCTACCTCAATCGGTTCATCTATCACTTGTTCCTGATCCAGTGCAACCGGAATCTGACTTGCCCTTCGTTCCGGCGTTCCCATATCTACTGTAACGAATTCTACTTTTCCATTCTTTACCGCAAGTTCCAGATACTTGACGCCTGCCAGCGTTTCAACGGAGATTTTCTGTTTATCCGTCAGACCATAGTCATACACATATTTTGCCACGCAGCGGATTCCATTTCCGCACATTTCCGCCTGAGAACCGTCCGAATTATACATAGACATTCGGAAATCTGCCACATCAGAAGGTTGAATCAAGATCAGCCCGTCAGAACCGATTCCGAAATGCCGGTCGCTATATTGAACCGCAAGTTCTTCCGGCTTAGAAACGGTTTCCTTAAAACAGTTTACATAAATATAATCGTTTCCAAGGCCTTCCATTTTCGTAAAGATCATACGAATCCCTTCCTTTCCAGAATCCAATCACCCGTCCGGATCCTTAAAAAATCTCCAATACCATCTGTGCAGTTTCTACCATATTCACACCAGTATCCATACTCTGCTTCTGGAGATACCGGTGTGCTTCCTCCTCGGACAGCCTTTTTTGTTCCATCAGACGCAGCTTTGCACTTTCAATCACCGCACGTTCCTCCTGCGAAAGCTGTTTTGGCTGCGATTTCCTTTTTTTTCGTTTATGATACAGTCCGTCCAGTAAAATATTTGCCGTTTCAACCAGTTCCTGCGCTTTAATGGGCATTTCCAGACATACCACCTGACTTCGATCACATTCCGCATAGTGATTCCTTGAAGCCACTACCAGCATCTCATAAGTCGAAGGCAGAATTTCTAACAACTGATTATACAGCATATCTCTGAGTTTATAACCACATATGATCAATGCCTCGTCAACATCCTCAAAGAAAGTGATTGCCTTAGCACCTGTGGTACATGCTGCTACTACCTGGATGCCATTGCGTACCAGCAGATTCCGAATTCCATTGACTTCTTCCGTCTTTGGAAATATAACAATAACACCTATCATCAAGCACTCCTCCTTAAAGCCTTAGAGTGTGATTAAATCTTATATAAATATTCACTTATTTCCCACTGGGTAACCTGCTTGCGGTAATGATCCCATTCTGCTTTCTTGGCTTCAACATATTTTGAGAATACATGTTCTCCCAATACCTGCCGGATAAACGGATCCGCTTCCATCGCCTGAATCGCCTGATTCAAGTCCTCCGGAATGCTTTCGATTTTTCTCCGTTTCTTTTCCTGCTCCGTCAGTTCAAATATATTGCCGTTAACCGGCTTTGGAACCTTTAATTCATTCTTAATGCCATCCAGACCGGCTGCCAGACAAAGCGCCAGTAATAAGTACGGATTTGCTGCCGGATCCGGACTTCTAAGCTCGATTCTGGTTCCTGCACCACGGGAAGCCGGAATGCGGATCAGCGGACTGCGGTTCGTTGCCGACCAAGCGATATAAACTGGTGCCTCATGTCCCGGAACCAGCCGCTTATAAGAATTGATCAACGGATTGGCAACTGCTGTCATACCTTTTATGTGCTTCATGATACCGGCAATAAATTGATATGCTTCTTTACTTAATCCGTTCTCGCCCTCCGGATCTGCAAAGATATTCTTTCCGTGTCTAGTCAACGACATATTGGTATGCATACCGGAACCGTTTACGCCATATAAAGGCTTAGGCATAAAGCTGGCAAACAGACCGTGCTTTTTCGCCATTGACTTTACCACCAGCTTAAAGGTCATGATATTATCGGCCGTCCTTAATGCCTTCCCATATTTAAAATCAATTTCATGCTGGGCAGGTGCTACCTCATGATGAGAAGCTTCAATCTCGAATCCCATGTCCTCCAGACTTAAAACCATATCCCTTCTTGCATTTTCTCCAAGATCCAGGGGACTGATGTCAAAATAACTTGCCTTTTCATGGGAAATCGTTGTGGGCATACCGTTATCATCCGTATGGAACAAGAAAAACTCACATTCCGGCCCCACATCAAAGCTATAACCCATATCAGCCGCTTCCTTTAATACTCTTCGCAGTACATAACGAGGATCGCCCTCGAAAGGGGTGCCATCCGTTTTATATATATCACAGATCAGACGTGCAACCTTTCCATTCTGCGGCCTCCACGGAAAAATTTCAAAGGTATCCAGATCCGGATACAGATACATATCCGATTCCTCGATACGGACGAAGCCCTCTATGGAAGAACCGTCGAACATACATTTATTATCCAATGCTTTTTCCAGCTGGGAAGCAGTAATGGCAACATTCTTCAGGGTTCCGAACATATCCGTGAATTGCAGACGGATAAATTCTATGTCCTCTTCCTTGATCTTTTGCATAATGTCTTTTTTTGTGTAGCGACTCATATTCATTCTCCTTTTTGTAGCATATGCTTCTTATGAAAGATACATACTAAATATACTATTAAAACAAAGAAAGGACAAGTCATAAATGACTTGTCCCAAGAAAATCTCATTAGTCCTGTACATAGGGCATCAATGCAATCTGACGGGCCCTTTTGATCGCAACCGTCAATGCTCTCTGATGCTTTGCACATGTACCTGTAATTCTTCTCGGTAAGATCTTACCCCGCTCAGATATGAATTTCTTTAAACGATTAACATCTTTATAATCAATAACCGCATTCTTATCTGCACAAAATACACATACTTTCTTTCTTCTGCGAACGGTTCTTCTCCGTAAAGGAGCGTCTGTGCGTTCCGTCTTGTCGCTCTTATTTACTGGCATTGTTTTTACCTCCAATCTAGTTAAATGGCAGTTCCTCTTCCGCACCATCCGGAATACTCATAAAGCCATCACCAGCCGCCTGACTGGGAGACGGTTTTAAATTCGCCTGATAAGCAGCACCGGTATTGGACGATGCATTTTTACTTTCTGCGAACTCGATCTCTTCCACAATGATCTGTACGGAGTATACCTTCTGCCCTTCTTTGTTTGTATAGTTATCATTTTGCACACGTCCGGTAATCGCTACCTTTGTACCCTGCTTCAGATACTTTTCAACGAATTCCGCCTGCTTGCCAAAAACGGTACAGTTAAAGAAATCCGCATCCGGTTCTCCTTCCCGTTTCCATCTCCGGTCTACCGCAAGAGAAAATCTTGCGATCGCAGTCTGACTTGCCCCCTGTGAGTAGCGAACCTCCGGGTCTCTGGTTAAGCGACCCATCATAATTACCTTATTCATATTGGATAACCCCTTTCAATCTACACGTCCTGACGTACGCACAAATAACGAATGATCGGCTCCATAATACGAACATTAGCTTCGACCTGAGCCGGAACATCAGCTTCCGCATCGAATAATACAAAGTAATAGTAGGCTTCGCTCATTTTCTGAATTTCGTAAGCTAATTTCTTCTTGCCTTCCTCTTTGACATCTGTGATCGTTCCGCCAAATCTCTCGATATAAGCCTTTGCCTTATCTACTGCCGCCACACGAGCCTCATCATCGAGCTTTGCACTAACCACTAACGCTAATTCATATTTGTTCATGTCTTTGCACCTCCTTATGGTCTCTGGCCCTTTCCGTCTGAAAGAGCAAGGATTTTGTATAATGTCTCACAGGACAATAATTTACCACAAACAGGAAAGAAATGCAAGGATTTTCTTAATGAATGGGCTGTAAGCGCCGCCGGTAATTACCGTTTAGGGAAACCAACATACGAACAGCCGATGAAAATCAACCGGTTCTCCGCTCGTTTTTACGATTTATCCATGCAGTTGAGGCGTCCATAGCGATACGACAGGCATTCGTTTGATCGAGAGAATTCAGCATTACAAAATCATGGATTATTCCCTGTATCTGCAAAGCAGTAACCTCTACGCCTGCACAGCGAAGCTTTTTGCCGAATGCCACTCCCTCACTGTATAACACGTCCGCCTGCCCATTGATGATCATTGTCTGGGGCAGATTCCTTAATTCATGCAGGCTCGCCAGAAGGGGCGACGCCGTTATCTGCCTTCTTGCCTCCTGACTGGTAGTGTATTGCTGCCAAAACCACTGCATACCCGCCCGATAGAGGTAATAATCTACTGCAAACTGTCGATAACTGGGTGTACAAAAGCAGGCATTTGTTACCGGATAATAGAGAAGCAGCTTATGAATATCCGATCCGTGCCGCTGATTTGTCATGAATGCCATAGCGATCGCCATATTGCCTCCCACACTATCCCCTGCGACCGTAAGCGTATGCCAATCCGCTAAAAATCCTCTATCCTCCAAGATTTCCTGAAGATGCGAAAAAATATAATAACACTGTTCAATCGCAGTCGGATATTTTACTTCCGGAGAACGTGAATACTCTGGAAATACAACTAGCGAACCTGTCCTTGCACAAAGCTCTCTAACCAGCTTTTCATGCGTATGAAAGCTGCCGAATACCCAGCCGGCTCCATGCAGATAAAATATAACATGATTACTCGCCGCTTCTTTCGGCATTACAAAATATACCGGAATCGTTCCCCATTTTCCGGTATTGATAGCAACAGACGTTATATCCGCCGGATATTTATATACTGCCGTACTCTGAGCCTCCTCAAGAATTTTCCGGCCTTCCTCCGGTGGCAGCTGAAAGATCAACGGTGGAACAGAGCTTTGATCGGATACTTCTTCCGCTGCCGGTTCCAGTGGGACACATCGCTTCATTTTATTTTCCCCTTTGACGAATCCATCATTTAAGACTATACTATGCAAAAGCAGACAGAAGTAATACCAGATCTATTGATTGAAAGGAATGCAGGATATGACCCATGAGGAAAAACGTATTTACTTAATAAAACAGTTGTTGAAAGAAAATTCCCATTTTCGACTGACAGAAATTCCTGCCGATATGCAGGAGCAAAATAATCTGCTGCGTAGTTTGATGAATGTACGTCCTCCGCAGCCAATCAGCCCTGATTTTTTAAAGATACAAGATGAATATCTATCGGAAGAATGCGAGAAAAGAGGCATCGTGGACGAAAGTACGCTTCCTGCCATCGCAAGGGACAGCAGGCTTGTTTTATGGCAGGGTGACATTACAACACTAAAGGTTGATGCTATTGTGAATGCTGCTAACAGCGCTTTACTAGGGTGCTTCTATCCGCTCCATTCCTGTATTGATAATATCATACACTCCCGCAGCGGAATTCAATTACGTCTTTTTTGCAATGAACTTATGCGCCGACAGGGACAGGAAGAGCCTACCGGAAAAGCCAAGATCACGCCTGCCTTTAATTTACCATGCCGGTATATCCTCCATACGGTAGGGCCGATCATCAATCATCCCCTATCCGATCAGGATTGCAAGCTGTTAGCTTCCTGCTATCGTTCCTGTCTGGAACTGGCTGCGGAACATGCATGTAAAAGTATCGCTTTTTGTTGTATATCTACCGGAGAATTTCATTTCCCGAATGAGAAAGCAGCGGAAATTGCGATTGAAACAACAGAAACATATCTTGCCGATCATAAGGCTATTGAAAGAGTTATTTTTAATGTGTTTAAGGATCGGGATTTATCAATATATAAAAGGCTGTTGGAATAAAATGCTTAATGCATAGCAAAAAATCAGGACTGCTTTCTAATGAAGCCTCTGAAATTCTTGTCTACGTCCTTTCTGGAAATCATGATCATGTGACCGCAGCCGACGCATTTTAACCGAAAATCCATTCCGATACGAAGGATTTCCCATTCATTCGTTCCGCAGGGGTGCGGCTTCTTTAGTTTAATCACATCGCCTAGGTTATAATCATTTCCCATATTCCAGCTCCTTGTTCTCATTATACTGCGCAGAACCGTATCCATAATCGAAAAGAAAAAGACGACTGTACTTCGTCGTCTTTCAGTAGCGGGGACAGGATTTGAACCTATGACCTCCGGGTTATGAGCCCGGCGAGCTTCCAGACTGCTCCACCCCGCG
>CANPZL010000059.1 GCA_947589055.1 uncultured Lachnospiraceae bacterium
CAACGGGAATCCAGTGTAGGTGTCAAACTAAATGTCTTACGGGAAGCGGTGAAGGGAAAACGGATCGTTGTGATTGATGATTCCATTGTCCGGGGAACGACAAGCGATCGGATAGTCGGAATGCTGCGGGATGCCGGAGCAACAGAAGTTCATGTGCGAATCAGTTCGCCGCCTTTTTTACATCCCTGTTATTTTGGTACGGATATTCCCGATGAGGATCAACTGATCGCTCATAATAAGAGTGTAGGAGAAATCTGTAAGTTGATTGGAGCGGATTCTTTAGGGTATCTGGAATTAAACCGGTTATCCGAGCTATTACATCCGGGAGACGGATACTGTGACGCCTGTTTTAGTGGAAATTATCCTGTGAAGCCGCCGACAGAAGATATTCGGGGAGAACATGAAAAATTTGAACGTGGTTCACGGAAACGATAGATCATCGCAAATTGTTTTAATGAGAGGAGAAATTAATATGAGCAGCAATGACAGTTATCAAAGCCCATTATCGGCGAGGTATGCCAGTAAGGAAATGCAGTATATCTTTTCTTCAGATATGAAATTTAAAACTTGGAGACGATTGTGGATCGCATTGGCGGAAACGGAATTAGAATTAGGCTTAAGCGAAAACGGAAAGCCGGTAATCACACAGGAACAGATCGAAGAATTGAAAGCGCATGCCGAGGATATAAATTATGATGTGGCAAAGGAACGGGAAAAGCTGGTGCGACATGATGTTATGAGTCATGTTTATGCGTATGGACAGCAGTGCCCCTTGGCAGCAGGAATTATTCATCTGGGTGCCACCAGCTGTTATGTAGGAGATAATACCGATGTAATCGTTATGACGGAGGCCATGAAGCTGGTACGGAAAAAACTGATCAATGTGGTAAATGAACTGGCTCATTTTGCGGATACCTATAAAGATCTGCCAACCTTGGCATTTACACATTTCCAACCTGCACAGCCTACTACCGTTGGAAAGCGCGCGACGCTTTGGATACAGGATCTGTTGCTGGATCTAAATGATCTGGAATATATGATAAGCCAGCAGAAGCTGTTAGGCTCGAAAGGGACTACCGGTACGCAGGCGAGCTTTTTGGAATTATTTAATGGAGACCATGAAAAGGTACGGAAACTGGATCAACGAATAGCAGAAAAGATGGGATTTACAGAATGTTATCCGGTATCTGGACAGACCTACTCACGAAAGGTGGATTCCAGAATATTAAATGTATTATCCGGCATTGCCCAGTCCGCGCATAAGTTTTCTAATGATATTCGTCTTTTACAGCATTTAAAGGAGATTGAGGAACCCTTTGAGAAAAACCAGATCGGCTCTTCCGCCATGGCGTATAAACGGAATCCGATGCGGAGCGAGCGGATCGCATCGCTGGCAAATTATGTGATCACGGATGCAATGAATCCGGCGATCACAGCTGCAACCCAGTGGTTTGAACGTACCTTAGATGATTCTGCAAACAAGAGGATTTCTGTACCGGAAGCGTTTTTAGCGGTTGACGGGATATTGGATTTGTATTTAAATGTAGTTGATGGACTGGTAGTTTATGATAAAGTGATCTATCAAAGATTTATGAAGGAAATCCCTTTTATGGCCACGGAAAATATCATGATGGATGCGGTAAAACGTGGCGGCAATCGGCAGGAGCTGCATGAAAGGATTCGGGAGCATTCGATGGCGGCAGGTGCAGTTGTCAAACAAGAGGGAAAGGAAAATGATCTGGTAGACCGCATTGCTGATGATCCGGCTTTCGGTATGACTAAGGAAGAGATTACCGCACTGCTGGAACCGAAGAATTTCGTGGGGCGGGCGCCGCAGCAGACAGAGGAGTTTTTGAAAGAAGTGGTTTGCCCTATATTGAATGCAAATCAGGATGTTTTGGGTATGACAGCGGAGATTAGTGTATAAGACTGCAAGACGGTATTTGTATTCTTTGGATTGAAATCGGTCGGGACGTTTGCCTATGAATGTGAATCTGGAATATTATAAAATTTTTTATCATGTGGCAAAATGCCAAAGTATTACGGCAGCGGCGGGGGAGCTTTGTATTTCCCAGCCTGCTGTCAGTCAGGGTTTGAAACAGCTTGAGCTTGCACTGGGAACGGAGCTGTTCATCCGCACATCGAAAGGGGTAAAGCTTACAAATGCAGGCATTACCCTTTATTCGTATGTAAAAAACGGGTATGAACAAATTCAGTTAGGCGAAAAAAAACTACAGGAAATGCTGAATATGACTACCGGTGAGATTCGGATCGGCGCCAGTGATATGACCCTGCAATTCTATCTGCTTCCTTATCTTAGACAGTATCACCAGCGGTATCCGGATATCAAGGTAACGGTTACGAATGCACCTACACCGGAGACGATCGAACATTTGAAGGATGGACGGATTGATTTTGGAATTGTCAGCCGTCCTTTTGAAACGGAATCCCACTTACACGTTCTTCCTGTCCGGGAAATACAGGATGTATTTGTAGCAGGTTCTAAGTTCTGGAGCTATAAGCAGCAGATGCTTCGGTATGAGGACCTGACGACCATGCCGATCATTTGTTTGGAGAAACGAACCAGTACCAGACGGTATGTGGATGCCTTTCTGGCAGAGCATCAGATTGAACTGGAACCGGAATTCGAGCTTGCTACCAGTGACATGGTAGTGCAGTTTGCCTTGCAGAACCTGGGGATCGGCTGCGTCGTACAGGACTTTGCCCGGCAGTATATTGAAACGGATGAATTATTTATCCTGCAATTCGATACCCAGATACCCAAACGTCAAATCTGCGTGGTAAATGATGAGCGGTTACCGCTTTCTGTAGCGGCGGGAAAACTGATGGAGCTGTTAGGATAAAACAGCAGACAGATAATAAATCAGTATAAAAAAACTGCAAACCAGTGTTTACAAAATCTGTTTTTTGTTGAAAAATCCTCCTGTAATTTGATGGTACATCATTTTACAGAAGGATTTTTTCTTGCCATGCCGGTTTTGCTATGTATAATATTGTATCTTTTAGACAGTCAGTGTTTTGCCGGCTTTTTCTTTTATAAATCACATCTGACAAAATGCTGTTTTCTTTTATTAAGAAAATCGTAAGATATTTTGGCTATTTTTTATACGGAGTAAGAGTAAGAAAAGGTATATTGTGAAGGAAGGTGAAAAAGGATAAAATAAGACTAGATTTTACAGATGGGAGAAAAATATGGAGCGTTATAATATTTTAGTCGTAGATGATGATAGAGAAATTTTAGATTCGTTAAGTAAACTGCTGGAGATGGAGGGCTATATGGTCTACCGGGCGTACGATGGTATGGAGGCGCTTCGGTTTCTGGAACAAAAAAAGGTACATTTGATCTTGTTGGATGTCATGATGCCTCGCTTAAACGGATTGGCGGCGCTTATGAAGATCAGGGAAAAAGAAAATATACCGGTCATCATACTCTCGGCTAAGACGGAGGATAGTGATAAGGTGCTGGGGCTTTCCATGGGAGCAGATGATTATGTGACAAAACCGTATCATGCGGCAGAGCTGATCGCAAGGGTGAAATCCCAGCTTAGGCGGTATTTTACGTTAGGTGCATATGGAAAATCAGAAGGGGATTTGCTAAAAAACGGCGGACTGGTAATAGACCGAAGTTCAAAGGAAGTGCTTGTAGATGGGGAAAAGGTCAAACTCACCCCGACTGAATACCGGATACTGGAATTTCTTCTTATGAATCGGGGGCGGGTGTTTTCCGCAGAGGAAATCTATGACCGGGTATGGAAGGAACCCATTGGCTATGCAGTTGAAAATACGGTTATGGTGCATATTCGGAGAATTCGGGAAAAGATAGAGATCAATCCGAAGAATCCTAAATATTTAAAAGTAGTATGGGGAATCGGATATAAACTGGAAAAAATAGATTAGATAGAAATGGAGGGAAATACATGAAGGCAATGGAGGAAACCGATGAGAAGTCAATAAAAGATAATAATAAAAAGACGATCATAATTCTTTCAATTTTTTGGGTCCTGCTTCTTTCTTTGGGAATATTCGTTGCAATGGAATTGGTATATTCGGATTTTAAATTCAGCGGTACATGGGATTTTTTGTTTATGGATATAAAATGGACCGGCAGTATTGTTTTTTTAGTATGTCTTTTGGGATTGGGAATCTATACTGTTTTATGGTGGAAAAAAAATATAGTTCCGGAGAGTATCAAAGAAAGACCGATAGACTGGCTGGGGTTAGAAATTCTGATCCTTGGAATGGCGCTTACGATCTTTCTTTGCGGGGCATGTCTGCCCCGGCTGCATTATTCGCAAACTACGTTCATGTGGAGAAATGAATATGTGTCCCTTATGTGTTATCTTTTGGCGATTGTTATGATTGCTGCTTTGTTTTATGGAGAAGTGCTTCTGTTACTCCGCAAGGTGTTGACAGGTATGGTGAAACGGACATCAATTATCATGGAAATGCATAGAAAATACAAAGAGCATACATCGGTAGAGCGGCAGATCGAGGATCGATATAAATGGCTGAATATAGGGAGTATTATTTTGGCAGGAGGGATTTTTTTCCTGAATCTGCTTTCCGTGCTGGATAATCGTATGAATTTTATCCAGTTTTTGACTTTTATTTTCTGTATATTTCTTGTAGGAATTGAGATCTGGTATCTGATAAAGGATTCGTTTCCGAAAGAAGTGGTTCGGCTGATGCACAATATCCATGCCCTGCGGCAAGAAATCGATTCGGCGGATGTTTTGCCTTTGAATGCCAACTCCCTGTTGTATGAGGCAAATGGTGAGATAGAGGATATTAAAAAGCAAATGCAGGAAAATATCGAAAGTCGAATGCGTTCCGAACGAATGAAGGTCGATTTGATCACGAATGTTTCCCATGATCTGAAAACCCCGTTAACCTCGATGATCGGTTATACAGAATTGCTAAAAAAAGAAGAACTGAATCCCGCAGCAAGGGATTATGTGGAAATTTTGTCAGATAAGCAGGAAAAACTGACAGAGATGATACAGAATATATTTGAGCTTTCAAAGGCGACCAGTCATTCTGAGCAGTTGGATATGCAGGTGCTGGATATGAATAAATTAGTGGAGCAGATCATGGGGGATATGGTAGATGTGATTTCCAACTGCGGGTTTTCCTATGTGAAACAGCTATCGGAAGAACCGCTTTTGTTTTACGGGGATAACAATAAGATGTACCGGGTGGTTCAAAACCTGATCGAAAATACGGTGAAATACACGATGCCGAATACCAGAGTGTTTATTAAAACGCAGGCAGAAGGCGGAAAGGTCAGACTTACGGTAAAAAATATTGCGGCTTATGAAATGGATTTTGACGAGCAGGAAATCATGGAGCGTTTTACAAGAGGCGATAAGTCCAGAACAACACAAGGACATGGATTGGGGCTTGCCATTGCGTCCAGTCTGCTGGAAAATATGGGTGGAATGATGAAAATTGTGGTTGATGGAGACGTATTTCAGGTAGTGGCAGAAGTAGGACAGGCAGCGGCCCCTGCGGATTAAAATAATAACTATAGCTTATGGGAAATATAATAAATATTGATTTTACTTATGCCTTGAAAAAGGATATACTGGAAAAGCGTTGTGGCGGAGCCGGCAATGCAAATGAAATCTCTGACGTGAAGAAGGGTAGGAGGAGTACATATGGTTAAGGCGATTGTTGGGGCCAACTGGGGCGATGAAGGTAAAGGTAAGATCACAGATACATTAGCAAAGGAATCCGATATTATTGTAAGGTTTCAGGGAGGAGCAAACGCAGGTCATACTATCGTGAATGATTATGGTAAGTTTGCTTTGCATACGCTTCCGTCCGGTGTCTTTTACGGACATACTACCAGCATTATCGGAAACGGTGTAGCGTTGGATATTCCCAAGCTGATTCATGAGATTGATGAAATCGTTTCCAAAGGGGTTCCCAAACCTAAAATCTTAGTGTCTGACCGTGCTCAGATCGTCATGCCCTATCATATTTTATTTGATACCTATGAGGAAGCTAGATTGGCAGGGAAATCCTTTGGTTCTACAAAGTCCGGTATCGCACCCTTTTATTCCGATAAGTATGCGAAAATCGGTTTTCAGGTAAACGAGTTGTTCGACGAAAAGAACTTAAAGGAAAAACTGGAGCGGGTTTTAGTTCAGAAAAATGTACTGTTAGAACATTTATATCATCAGCCGGTTTTAAAAGCGGAGGAATTGTTTGATACAATGATGGAATATCGGGAAATGATTGCTCCCTATGTGTGTGATACCTCTGCATATTTATATCAGGCGGTGAAAGAAGGTAAAAATATTCTGCTGGAGGGGCAGCTTGGCTCTTTGAAGGATCCGGATCACGGGATTTATCCTATGGTTACTTCTTCTTCTACCCTGGCAGGATATGGTGCGATCGGAGCAGGAATTCCGCCATATGAGATTCAAAAGGTTATTACTGTATGCAAGGCATATTCCAGTGCTGTGGGAGCAGGTGCTTTCGTCAGTGAGATATTCGGAGAAGAAGCTGATGAGTTAAGGAGAAGAGGCGGCGATGGCGGTGAATATGGGGCAACTACGGGACGTCCTCGGCGTATGGGCTGGTTTGACTGTGTGGCCTCAAAATACGGTTGCCGGATTCAGGGAACCACCGATGTTGCATTTACAGTATTGGATGTTTTGGGATATTTAGATGAAATCCCTGTATGCACCGGTTATGAGATCGACGGAACGGTGACAACGGAATTCCCTACCACCGGCTTACTGGAAAAGGCAAAGCCTGTATTAGAGGTGCTGCCGGGATGGAAATGTGATATTCGTGGTATAAAAGCGTATGAAGAGTTACCGGAAAACTGCCGGAACTATATAGAATTCATTGAAGAACGGATTGGCTTTCCAATTACTATTATATCTAACGGACCAAGCCGGGACGACATTATTCACGTAAAATGAAGCCATGCATAAGCAGATAGGAAGCATCGTATATGCTTGCATATAAAAGATGCTTCCTATCTGCTTATATAGGGCGAAGCCCGTGACCGAGCCGAAGGGCGAGGTAGGGGCATGGCTTCGGATTGAAGGAAAGCCCGTGACCGAGCCGAAGGGCGAGGTAGAGGCATGGCTTCAGGTTGGAGGAAAATCATGGGATT
>CANPZL010000060.1 GCA_947589055.1 uncultured Lachnospiraceae bacterium
ATGTATGATGTGCAGATTTATTCCAGATACAATGATGTATATGATGAAAAAGACCTTCCCGGCGATGATTATGGGATTGTAACGGACTATCTTGCAGATTATGGGATTCAAACGGATTATGACTGTACGTTTAACCTCTATCTTCCGAAGAAAAATGATTTTCACAATCGGTTTAAGTATGATTTCCCTGTTGTTGCAATTTCATTAAGTGATTACAACACAATTCGGGAAATGCAGGGATATGAGCCGGCTGCTTTATCGGAAAACGAGTTCACAACACAGTGGAAGACAATCGCCACCGAGGAAGAACGGAATAGCTTTTTGGCGGAGCACACCAATGTTATGACAGATGCCGGAGAATTGATCCTTTCCGGGCAGCCGTATTATGAGGAGGCAATCGGAGAAACGGCGTACAATTCCTACACGAACGTACTCTATGTGTTCCCGGACAGTGTTTGTGAAAAGCTGCTTTCCGTCATGCGGAACCGCTATATCACGATATCCGGAAGCATTTCCTATGAAAACGCCCGTGAATTAGAACAGGCTTTTTCGGACGAGTATCCGGAGATTACGGATACCGGCGTCAGCTATGGAATCCGTTTAAGCACCTTGCAGGTTAACGACGCAAAGGCAGGTAATTTTGTTTTGCAGGCTTCCATGCTTTACGGCGCGGTTGTATTAATGGTAATTTGTCTTACGATACTGTCCCTGCAGCAGCTATTGGACGCAGGGAAATATAAATATCGTTTCGGCGTTCTGCGAAAGTTGGGCGTAGAAGAAGAGAAAATAGGAAGACTTGTGCTGAAGCAATTAGGCGTCTGGTTTGGTCTTCCCATTCTTGTAGCTGTCATGGTTGCCACTGTTGTGATCGCCTACTTTATCCAGACTGTTTCAGCAGAGATTTCAGCATATATCGGATTCGGAGCCTTGATGCAGCAGATGGGGATGACTGCAGGAATACTGGTGCTGTTGCTGATCTGCTATTTCATCAGTACATGGATACTCTTTAAGCGCTCCATCTAGCTTTATCCTAAAGGTCAATGATAAAATCTTCGTTGACAAAGCGTATAAAATAGGGTATATTAGCGGTGTTAAGAAAGGGGGTTAATTCATGCCTGACCGAATTATAATACAGAAAATAGCGGAATTAACCGAAAAGATCGCTAAGCTCCCCAAAGGTTATATCTCTCAAAAGACCATAAACGGTAACGTATATTTCTACCATCAATGGTCGGAAGGCGGATTAAAGAAAAGCAAATATCTTCGCGACGAGGAGATTGCCGGACTCACCGGACAAATTGAATTTAGAAAGAAATTACAAAAAGAACTGGCTGAAATCAAGGCAGGACGCAAATATTCGCCCGAAACTCAGACCGGCTTTTTGAAGTGTATCCTGATGCATAAACGTACGGCGGTTGTTGAACTCAAGTTTGATAACGAAACCGGTTATATTCAAAAAATCGGTGATGTTTTCGCGCTTGAACATTTGCCGGTCGGTGTAGGTATGAAAAGAGGCACTATCGACCGTGCGGCACTGAACACATGGTGGACGGATCGCTCCATCCCTGCAAGCCGCTCTGGTGTGCGCGAGGCAATGGAAACGCTGCAGATCACCGATACCAAAATGCTTTTGATCCGCTGCTTTGGGCTTTCTCTTTCAGATCAGTATTGGATCCGCCCGGAAAACTCCGAACTCACCTGGGAAAAGATCAATTTTTTTGAAAATAATTTTTCCGACGACATCGGCGACGTGCTTTTCGGCGCGGATAAGAAGCCTGACCACCTGAACTTCTCTTCGCCCGATAACACATCCGATGGAAATTTGAAAAAGCGCTGGAAGATCATCAATGGCAAACGCTGCCTTGTAAAAGGCGGATCGAACCCGTACCGTCAGCAGCCTCTCAACGAGGTGATCGCCTCGGAGATTATGCGGCGGCTGAATATTCCTCACGTACCGTATACGGTAACCTGGAGCAAAGGCGCGCCGTACAGCGTGTGCGAGGACTTTATCAGTGAGAATACCGAACTTGTCCCGGCGTGGCGGATTATTCAGACCCAGAATCAGCCGAACAGCAAGTCGCTGTATCAGCATTTTATTGATTGTACGGATGCTCTCGGAATCCCAAACGTCAGAGAATATTTGGATCGTATGATTGTGCTTGACTATATTATTGCGAACGAGGACAGGCACCTGAATAACTTTGGCGCAATCCGTAACGCCGAAACGCTTGAATGGCTTGGCATGGCGCCAATATACGATAGCGGTTCGTCTCTCGGTTACGATAAAAGCGTGCCGATGATGCGGGACGGGGCGGATGTTGTCTGTAAACCCTTTAAGAAGCATCACGAAGAGCAGCTGAAACTCGTTTCGTCTTTTGATTGGATCGACTTCTCCGCACTCGCGGATATTGGTGGAATGATTACAGGAATTCTCTCCGATGAAAACGCGAAAGACTATATGGAAGAGAACCGCATCCGCGTCATTGCAAAATTGACTGAGCGCCGGATTAAAAGCATCGAAACATATGCCAGCTCAAAGACGCACAAACAGACCATCAGCACCGACGATGAAGTCGGCAAAAACATTGCCGCGTCGTACGAGAATAAGAAATAATCGAACTGCAGGTATGTGCTGCGCGTTCATGGATCTGAAATCGTCCCTCTGACAGTGCAGCACCTTCCATAATACCTAAAAAGTGCGAAAAGGGGTCAATTCACACACTGCGCATAAACAGTATCAACCTGCAAACTGAATTGGGGTAGCTGCCGTACAGGGTGCAAAGAAAGACGAGTAGAAAGCGATTGCTTTTTGTCCGTCTTTTTCTTTTAGCTTTTTCAGAAAATACTGTTTTCAATAGAGTGGATAGTACCATGCCCCTCATTAAACCAACATTCCTTTACCAAATCTGCTAATATTGCGGGAGCGTCAATATTTACTTCATGCCCTGCGTTTTCAACGAAAAACAATTTTGTGTTTGGAATAGTATCTGCTAATACTCTTGCAGCGTTTCGGTTTACTCTATCCTTTTGACCGCAGATAATAAAAGACGGAGAAGCAATCTTGTCCAACATGGATGTAAAGTTTATTTTCTTCATAGAAGTTGTCAATGCGATCATATCGCTTTTAGAAAACCCCATGGAGCTGAAGGCCGTTTGAGGTAAAATACGAAAAATAATATTCTGAATGCTTAAAAGAAATCTTGGCATTTTATATTGTGGTGCAATTAATATGAAGGATTTTACCTTTTGAGGGTTATTGAGTGCGTAATGTAATGCAAGGACAGCGCCAAGCGAAATTCCGCATAGGCATATCGGCATTTCCATACGATTGCAATCATTTTGAAACGCGTTATAAAGGTTTTCGTATGTGAGCTGCTTGCCTTCTACAATAGCAGATAGACAAGGCCGATATATATTTATATCAGTGGGAAAATGGGCTATTAACTTGTCCCAACTTGATGATGTCTGTCCAAGTCCATGTATAAAAACATATGTCATTATTCTATTTGCCCCTTTCTACTATTAGCGTGATGCAATCTAAATTAATCGACTATCAAACAAGCGCCGCTTAATAGTAATGTTACTATGATGTGAAATAAATCCGAATCGAAATCTACGGAAACACTTTTGACAAAGTATGCTGTAATATGCGTAATACCACATACTAAGGGCATTAAAATAAGCAAAGAAAGCCGCAATCGACACCCGGCAATACTGCTTCCCATTGACAAGATAAGTGGCCGTTTCAAAACAGCACTTATCCCTGCTAAAAATAGAACGATGATTATACTAATAATAATCAATACTTTTTTAATAACGTTGAGTTCTGCCCTGAAAAAGGGTATTGATACAAGCCACCCGGCAGCTAAAGTAAGTAAACTGTTCAAAGACCAGGTCAAAGTTTTTGTAATGACATAATCGCAAATCACGCACACCATAGCCGCTGCTAAACACATCAGGGTCAGAACATATAACCCCCATTTTTTATTTTGAAGCATAACGTCCTCCTTTTAATACCTTCCGAACGAATGTATTCTATGAAAATAAAACGCCTGTTAAAAGGCATTTTAGTTTATTTTATATTTTTGAAATCTGATTGAGCCTTACCTTTATAAGTTCTACTAACTCATCATCAATAATAGGAACACCCATTTTTTCGAGCATTTCCTTAAAGAATAAAAACTTATGGATTATTTCTTCCTCCGTCGCAGGAAAGATATTTGGATAGAGCCATACATCGCCAAGTAAAGGTATTAACTCTGCAATTTCCTTTGAGTATTCTGTTTGAATAGAGCCGTCAGTGATTCCTTCTTCAATTAAATCCAACCATAATGGCGTGAGATACTGACGGTTAGATTTGATTGTTTCCGCAAAGATGCGCGGATTATTCAGTAAGGGAAGCGCCTCAATATTCAACAGCTTTTCTTGATTGTTCAGCTGATTTAGTTTAACGGCTTCTCTCATTTTCTGCAATGCGTTCAAATCTTTCCGCTGTTTAACAATCTCCAAAGGATTATTGTCAGCAAAGAGTTTATCACTTAAAGCGCAGATGATGTCCTCTTTGGATTTGAAATGATGATATATTGCCCCCTTTGTTAATCCTCCCAGGTCATCGACAATATCTTGAATAGTTGTATTTTCATATCCTTTTTCTAAAAAGAGTCGCTGTGCCACTTCCAATATTTTATCAACGGTGATTTCCGGATATTTATTTCGTGCCACAATTAACCTCCTCACCAATACATTCTTTTGGTATGTATATATTATAATGCGTGCTAAGGCTCTTGTCAATATACATACGATCTGTCATTGGCCTTTATTACCACAATCCATGAAGATTCAGTTCTTGCAATCGCCCTGCAGATATGGTATGATGAACTTGCTTCGGGAGACATTCCGTCTTCCGTTATCATGTATCTGGTTTCACAGCCGAGCTAAGTCTACGGCGGATTCCACTGGTATACGGCCTTACAGAAGTGAAGGATTCATTATGCTCCTAAGGGGGGGAAATCAACGGGAAAGAATATCGGGTCCCGCCAGCCCGGAAATATGAGAATAATTGAAGGGAGTTTTCTATGCCGATAAAACTACAAACCTATTTCCCCCTGATCCGGACACGCGAAGAGATCATGGGAAGAATCCAGGACAGTCCTGTCCTGCTCGCCACCTTCCAGTCCTGGAAGCCGAAACACCAGGATGAGTTTCTTGACTTCTGCAGCGGTGTCCGGGGAGTGAAGCTGCTCTACGATTCCTTCTTCAAATCCATCATGGATCCGGAGCAGGATCCTGAGCGTCTGAGCGATCTGCTCTCCCTGCTGATGGGCCGGAAAATCCGCGTCCTTCGGGAACTTCCCCACGAAGGCGGACGCGTTACTCCAGATACCCTGGTGGTGATGGACATTATCGTGCAGCTGGAAGACGGCAGCATTACCACTGTAGAAGTTCAGAAATACGGTTACGCCTTTCCCGGCCAGCGGGCTGCCTGCTACTCGGCGGATATGCTGCTGCGGCAGTACAAGAAGCTGCGGGATGACCTCAAGAGACAGAATAAGCGGATGAATTACCGGGCAGTTAAACCGGTATATACCATCGTCCTGTATGAATCCAGTCCGCCCGTATTCGAGAAACATCCGGATACATACGTGCACCATTTCCGTCAGGTCTCAGATACCGGTCTGGAAATGGATCTGCTGGAGGAATATTTCTTTGTTCCCCTTGACATCTTCCGTCATATCATTCAAAATAAAGGCATCAGAGACCGGCGGGACGCCTGGCTGGCGTTTCTGACACTGGACGATCCGGAATGGATCGAGAAAGTGATCAACGCCTATCCGGACTTCCGGGCCCTGTATGAGGAAGCATATGAGATGTGCCTTAACTTGGAGAAGGTGATGGGAATGTATTCGAAGGTACTGAAAGAGCTGGACAGCAACACAGTCCAGTATATGATCGACGAAATGCAGGAGACGATCAACCGGAAGGACGAACAGCTGAGTCAGAAGGACGAACAGCTGAGTCAGAAAGACGAACAGCTGAGTCAGAAAGATGAACAGCTGAGTCAGAAAGACGAACAGCTGAGTCAGAAAGATGAACAGCTGAGTCAAAAGAACGAACAGCTGAGTCAAAAGAACGAACAGCTGAACCAGAAGGACGAACAGCTGAACCAAAAGGATGCATTGATTGATGAACTGCGCCGCCAGATCAACGAACTGCAGGCAGCGCAGGGGAAATAACGGCGAAGAAGCAGAACAACAGCGGCGGCAAAGTTACCATGCCGCCGTTTGTTTTAACAAGTCCACCGAGACTACTCTGCTAAAAGCCTATTTAACAACGTATGCCGATTATTGATAAACATTTCTGTGACCTGATAGCTTTCTGTCTCCTCATATTCGCATAAATGTATAAAGCTTTTGCGTTTTACAAGATATGCAAGTTTGGAACGAAAAACGCAGATTACGGCAGGCTTGTAGTCTGAAGATACAGAATGATTAGTGATGTGAAGTAAGATTTGAGAGTTGGTCTGGCGGCTGGCTCCCATTTTACTTAAGTATGCAAAAACTGCCAGTGATAGAAGCTCAGAATAGCTAAGAATTAACAGTATTGCGGCTCATTTTTCCATATGCTATAATGAGTATGCAATTAAAAAGGAACAGACAAATTGGAACTATCAAGTGTAATGAGGTGATTTGGATGCAGTATCCGAAAATGATCCTGTTCGACTATGGACATACGCTTTTGTATGAACCCGGTTGGGATTCTGTCAAAGGAAATGCAGCGCTTTTAAAGTATGCCACGAAAAATCCCGATCACTGCACGTTGGATGATGTCAGAGAAGCGGCAGAACTGATTTACGGAGAGCATATCGAAAGTATCCGTAGAATCGGGTACGATATTGGCGGTCAAATCGGCGATAGAGTGTTATATGAGTATCTTGGAATTGAGTTTTCCCTGACCCCGCTTGAAATGGAGAAGGTTTTTTGGAACGGCGCCTCTATGGGTGCCATTATGCCGGAAGCGGATATCATGCTTGATTTCATCAATACGAATGGCATAAGGAGCGCAGTAATCAGTAACCTCCTATGGTCGGGCGATGCATTGTCAGAGCGGCTAAACAGACTGTTGCCGATGAATGAATTTGAATTTGTT
>CANPZL010000061.1 GCA_947589055.1 uncultured Lachnospiraceae bacterium
TTGCTAACTGCCGGTAGAATGGATATGTTGATCCACCGTATTGTATATGAATGCAATGCAGTAAAGATTGCAAATGCAATCAAGGCAGATACGGAACCGGAACTGCTGCCGAATATTTCTACCCATATACTCCGGCACACTGCCTGTACCCGTATGGCAGAACAGGGCATGGATCAGAGGACATTGCAGGAGATTATGGGGCATCAGAATCTGGAACTTACCATGAAAGTTTACAACCATGTGGATGACAAACGGATGCGAGACGAAATGGACAAGATTGATGCTGCGCGAAATGGCGAAAAAGCCAGTAAAATCAAAGCATCATAGCCTGTTATTGTACACAGAAATGTACGCAAAAAACACCGTTTTACATAGTTTTTACACACGCTCAATGAGAAAATGCGAAAACCTATAAAAAGTTATGTTTTCTGCAAGCATTTCTAATTCCCAAACCAAGGACATTCAACAAGATATAAAAACTTCTGAAAAAATTCTAAATCCCTCCAATCTTACAAAACTGTAAGCGAACTTGTCATCAAACTGTAATAGAAGCAATGTATAATGGGTATAGTCTGAACCGGACGATACCCATTTTGTATTTTCCTCATAGGAGTATCCTGCTATGCGGGAAGGCCCGTTTATGGGTAAACCGCTTCGGGTTCCAAGCGAAAGGAGGCTTCAATGTGAACCATTATCAGACGCTTGCGTTTCATTATCTGAAAACCAATAAAAAACGGAATATCATCACGATCCTCGGTGTAGTGGTTACGACAATGGTTTTATTTGCCGGACTGAATCTGATGGGTAATGGGATAGCGACCCGGATAACGCATTTACGGGAAAAGGGTGATTATGAATTGATCCTTCTGACAGAATCCAGGCAGCAGGCAGAAGAGATTCTTCAGGATACACGGATACGAAGCGCATATATCGGACCATATTATTTATACGAATACGGAGAAGAACAGTTATACCCCAATGCACTCTATGTGACCGTCACAAATCCGTATCGGATGAATGCGGTTATGAAGCAGATATGTGCAGAGTACGGTATTATTGGGCAGTATAATGATGATTTGGCACAGTTGTATTTTCAGGGGAATAATCAGGAATTAGTTGTCATTATTGTTCTGATTGTACTGCTGGTTTCTTATATATTTGCGATCTTCGGTGTGGGGATTGTCCGGAATTCCATTCAGCTTTGTGCCTTGGAGCATATTCAGGACTATGGGAATCTGCGCTGCATCGGCGCCTCTAAGAAACAGTTGAAATGCGTGATCTATATTCAGGGTGCGATTTTGGAACTGATCGGAATCGGAATCGGTGTGGCGCTGGGAACGGTGGCGAGTATGGTGATCGGATGGCACTTTCAGATTTCTATGGGCTTTCATCCGCTTGCGATTCTGTTTATCCTGTTCCTGTTTATGGGGGATCTCTATTTTACCATGGTGGAAAACTGCAAGCTTATTATTAACATGACTCCCATTGCCGCTATTCGTGGAGAATACCGTATCCGGAAAGAAAAGCTGAAGCTGCGGAAAGGAAAACTATTTGAAAAGATATTTGGAATAGAGGGGAGCTACGCATATAAGAACCTGATGCGGAACCCGACGCGGTTTGTACGTGCCGTATCGGCTATGACCTTTGGAATCACGGCATTTATTATGCTTATGGGATTGATAAGCAGTCTGAACTGGTATGTAAAAAAGATAGAAGACAAGGCAAAATACTATCAGATTTATTATGGGAGTATGCTGGACGTAGGCGATACGCCTGATTTGGTTCATGCGGCATTGCCACCGATAGAAAATCTGCAGGAGATTGCACAGATGAAGCATATTACGGAAGTCAGGCAGCTTTATAGTGCGAAAGTTTATATGGTGGATCTGGATAATTGTTACAGTAAGTTGTCGGATGAATACTTGCAGTCGTTGACAGGAATTTGGTCGCCATGGAACGAGTATATGTATGTATATTCACAGCCGACGGATTTATTGAGAATAGATCAGCTGGAAGCCCTGCGAAGTAGCTTGGCCGGGATTGAATGTTATGGATACGGGGAAGAGGATTATCAACGCTATCAGTCAGTTTTGCAGGAAGGTACCCTGAATGTGAGTGAGCATGGAGTGGTAATTATGAATCGGGGAGATATTATGAAAGAGAATGAAGAAGATATAGAAAACGCATTTTGGCTCGAGGAAGGTGCTACCCTTGTGAATTATCAGATCGGCGATACGATAGATATTGTAAATATGAAACGTTACCGTCTGGAAATGACTGCCATTCATGAGGTTATGGCGAAAAAGTGGGATGAAGAGGTTGAACGACTGGAAAGAGAGTATCGGGATGACGATACTGCGTATACGAATACGGATGCTTATAGCGATCTATTAAGAGACTTCTACTTAGAGGTTCGCACGCAGGAAAGCGAGTGCTGGAACCGGCTGATCGAGGAGGGGGACTATCAGACCTATACCATTGAAGGGATTGTCAAAGAAGATGTCAATCATGGTCCAAGTTCAGACGATCTGTATGGAAATGTACAGCCTTTCCGGATCATTCTGCCGCTGGATCGCTATTATGCCTTGACCGGTACAGATGAAAGCATGAATACAGGCATACAGTTTCGTTACGAGCGTCCATTTAAGAACCTGCCCTTTGTGGATAAGGAGGAAATAGACAATATCTATAATAATCTGTATTTTTCATCGGACGATATGACAAACAAGGCATATTTCCAATATGCCGATCGGTCGATTTCAGCATACCTGGAATCGATGTCAAAGCTGGCGGATATGCAAAGTCAGGTGGGATATGCGGTGCTGATCATTACATTTATCTCCATCATGGCCATTTTGAATTTTATCAATACGACGACCAGTAACCTGTATCTGCGGCGAAGAGAGTTTGCACAGCTTCGTGTGATCGGAACTTCAAAGGAACGGTTGATGAAGATGGTGATATATGAAGGTCTCATCATGACGGTCTTCTCATGCACATTGGGTATCCTGCTCGGATGCGGGGCGGATGTGCTGCTCTATGGGATCGTAAATCAGTTCATCCAAACGTTAGGGTTCAATGCGACATGGAAATTCCATTTCCCATATGCTGCGGTTATCATCAGTATCCTGGCATCGGTTCTTCTGTTTTGTGGTTCGATTTATATACCGATGAAGGGTATGAAGCAGGATATGGTAAGCGATTTAAAAACCGGTGGAGATTAAGGAGTGGAACAGGAGGAAAACATGGATATTGTGACAATGGAGCATGTAACAAAAGTATATGGTGAAAATGATACAAGAGTCTGGGGACTTCACGATGTCAGCCTGACCGTTCAAAAGGGAGAGATCGTGTCTGTAGTGGGAGCCTCCGGTTCCGGTAAATCCACGCTGCTGCATGTGATGGGTGGAGTGGATACGCCGACCAGCGGCAAGGTGATCGTGGACGGAAAAGACATAACGAAGCTGAATGACGAGCAGATGGCGGTATTCCGCAGAAGGAAGATCGGATTTGTCTTTCAGGCATATCATTTGATTCCGGTGTTATCCGTTGAGGAAAATATCACGATGCCGATCTTGCTGGATCATCGTAAGCCGGATAAAGCATATGTAGAGCAGATCCTGGAAATGCTGGGGCTTCAGGACCGGAGAAAGCATCTTCCGAACCAGTTATCCGGCGGGCAGCAGCAGCGGACTGCCATTGCGAGGGCGTTGGCGAACCGGCCTTCTTTGATCTTGGCGGATGAGCCGACCGGTGCCTTGGATTCCAAAAACGGAAAAGAAGTGATAACGATCCTGCAAAATTCCGTGAAGCAGCTAGATCAGACGTTGGTTTTGATCACACACAATATTGATCTGGCAAGGGAAGCGGATCGTATTATCCGAATCGCTGACGGTGAGATTGTGGAAGAATAAAGGGGAGCGGTAAAATGAAAAGAAAGAAAATAACAGCATGGATTTCCTGTGTTTGTATGATCCTGATGATGTGCGGCATCGGACGTCATACGGTATCGGCAGTAACGCCCCGTGTTATGGTCTGGGATTATTCCGTTGAGGAAGGGGACATTTATGCGGGAAAGGAATTCACCTTGCATATTATCCTGAAGAATACAGCATCGGCGGCGGTTCGGAATCTCAAACTGACGCTTTCGACGGAAAATGGAGAGTTTCTGCCGGTAGACGGAGCGGGAACCGCTTATGTGGATAAGATTAACGGAGATGCGGAAATAGATTTGTCATTTTCCATGACTGCCCTTGCAGAATTAGAGGAAAAATCGTATAAGCTCATCGTGAAAACAGAATATGAAAGCGGCAGCGGAACGGAATATACGGTAGAGGACAGCCTATTTCTTCCGGTGCATCTGGAACAGCGATTATCGGTAACGGATATTTTTATACCGGAAGAATATCTGGAGCTGGGGGACACGGTGGAAGTCAGTGCATCGGTCAATAATCTTGGAAGTGGAACTCTGCGTAACGTAACAGCAGAGGTCAGCGGAGATAACTTGGCGGAAGCGGGAAACTATGTTGGAAACATTGAATCCGGCAAGAGCGGTATGGTGGATATTCTGACAAAGGCAACGGGCATATCGGTAGTCGGGGATAAAAATACGCTGACGATCACATATGAAGACCGGGAAGGGAAAATACAGGAACAGGAGTTTTTAATTTCCGCCACGATAGAGGAGCCTGTGTATACAGATCTGGAAAAAGTCAAGGAACCGGCAGACGTCGGCGACATTTTAGGCAGAGTGGCATGGATTGTTCTTGGTATGTTGTTCCTTCTGGCAGTCATTTGGTATCTGATCCGGAGAAGGAAACGCAAACAAAAGATGCTTGAGGAGTTTTAGCCTATGAAATGGATTTGGCATATGTGTATGGTAAACATCAGACAGAGGGGGATACGAACCGGTTTAACGGTGTTAGGCGTTGTGATTGGGGTCATGTCGATTGTTTCCCTGCTGGGTATCGGCATCGGGTTAAAATCCGAGCTCCTGACTCTGACGGGTGCGGACAGTGCTGTTACGGAAATCCGTGTCTATGGGATCACGGAAGGAAATCGAAAGGATAAGATGCTGACGGACAGAAGCCTGGCGGAATTGGAAGAATGGGAAGGTGTTTCGGCAGTATATCCGGTGCTGTCCGTGGATACCCTACTGGAAAATGAAGGCTTCGTCGGATACGGTCAGATCCTGGGTGTGCCGCAGGAATATCTGGAGACTATGAATCTGGTGCATGAGACGGATACGGAGAAACCGGACGGACGGTTAGAGCTTCTGATGGGAAATCAGGCCGGAATATTTTTCTTTCGGAATACGACCGGACAGAGTTATGATGAGTTGTATAAAGATGAAAAGATAGACTGGACTGGAAAACGACTGGATGTGACGTTTGGATTTCAGTATGACAGTCCAAAGGGGAAACTGTCAGTAGCGAATATGATCGACGATTCCTATGAGATCTATTGTGAACTGGATGCCCTTAAGCAATATCTGAAACGGATTGCCAATACAGATGTGATACCGGGGCAGCCGGTCAATGCGGACGAAAGCGGTTATAAGGAATGGATCTATACGGAGGCTGTCATAGAAGCGGAGACAGTGGACGACGTAGATGCGTTGGTAAAAAAACTACAGGATTCCGGGTATCAGGCGGAAAGCGATAAGGAGTTTGTAGATTACATACAACACGTGCTTCAGATCATGCAGATCGTATTAGGAGGAATCGGAATGATCGCATTGGTCGTCTCGGTCATCGGCATCGGCAATACCATGACTACCGCTGTGTACGAGCGGACACAGGAAATCGGTCTCTTAAAAGTCTTAGGCTGTGATCCGGAGGAAATGCTTTCTCTCTTTTTGCTGGAAGCAGGTATTTTGGGCGGTTTGGGCGGTATCGTTGGACTGGCGTTGTCCTATGGGGTAGCGGAATTGCTCATGAATAAACTGGTAGTGATATGGCTGGATCTGCCAAAGGATACCGTCCTGTCAGTCATACCGCTCTGGCTGGCGGCTGCATCGGTCTGCTTTGCTGTACTTATGGGGGTGCTGGCAGGAATGATTCCGGCAAAATGGGCGATGAAGCTGAAACCGCTGGATGCCATGCTTCGATGATGCGGATCTGAAACATGGATTCGTAGAGAAATGAAAAACAGCAGAGGAATTCTTCTCTGCTCAGACTGTCGACAAAGTCCCGCACATCTGTGCGGGATTTTTCTGTGTGAAGTGCCAAGAAGTATACTGTTTATGC
>CANPZL010000062.1 GCA_947589055.1 uncultured Lachnospiraceae bacterium
TTTTGCTCACAATTCAATCAATAACAGAAAAATGGTTCTGGGATGCACATCCCAGAACCACTTTGTCGACAGTCTGAAAGCACTCCTTTTGGAGTGCTTTTTTTATAGGATATACGGAATACAAGCGGATTACCTGCGGATGGAAGAAAAGAGAAAAATATAGAGATACCGGTTGAAAAGATATACACCGATTTGTTAAAATATAAATGATCATATGCAAAAATCTGTTGGGATTGTGTTTGGTGAAAGGGAGGAAAAAAATGAGCGAAAAAAAATTGGGGTTCGGACTGATGCGTCTGCCTTCATTAGATCCGGAGGATCCGGGAAAGATAGACATCGAGCAGACAAAGCAGATGGTAGATGCTTTTTTAGAGCAGGGGTTTACCTATTTTGATACGGCATGGATGTACTGTGGATTTCAAAGTGAAAATGCAGTAAAAGAAGCATTGGTAAGCCGGCATCCGAGAGAGCGTTTTACCCTTGCAACGAAGCTGCATGCTGGTTTTTTGGAAAGCAAGGCGGATAGGGATCGCATTTTTCAGACACAGATGGAGAAAACAGGCGTGACTTATTTTGACTATTACCTGCTTCATGATATTGGACAGGATCATTATAAGACCTATACGGAGTTAGACTGCTTTCATTGGCTCCAGGAAAAGAAAGCACAGGGTTTGGTAAAGCATATCGGTTTTTCTTATCATGATAATGCGGAGCTGTTAGACTTAGTTCTAACAGAACATCCGGAAATGGAATTTGTGCAGTTGCAGATCAATTATCTGGATTGGGAAAGTCAGGCGATTCAATCCCGAAAGTGTTATGAGGTGGCAGTCAAGCATAAGAAGCCGGTTATTATTATGGAACCGGTAAAAGGCGGAACACTTGCAAATATACCGGAAGCAGCAGAGCGTTTGCTGAAAGATTATCATCCGGATTGGTCCATTCCTTCTTGGGCAATTCGATTTGCCGCCAGCTTAGACAATGTTATGGTAGTATTAAGCGGTATGAGTAATATGGAGCAGCTTTTGGATAATACGGGTTATATGAAGGATTTTCAACCATTGACGGAAGAAGAACAGAAGCTGATCCGTAAGGTGACGAATCAGATTAACTCCAATATTGTAATTCCCTGTACCGGCTGCTCCTATTGTACAGATGGATGCCCGATGAAAATAGCGATACCGAAGTATTTTTCTCTGTATAATGCAGATCGACAGGAGGTAAAGGAAAAGGGGTGGACGCCACAGGGAGAATACTATGACCGGTTGACGCATAGTTTCGGAAAAGCCAGTGCGTGCGTAGCCTGTGGACAGTGTGAAAGAGCATGCCCGCAGCATCTGCCGATTATCCGGCATTTACAGGAAGTAGCGTCGTATTTTGAGACCTGATTGAATTGAGCCGGCTAAAAGCCGGCTCGATTTCATAGATAGGATAAGTTTTTAAAAATTATTGTCTTGGTAAAAAATCTTGGCTTTCGTCCCATAGGACGATTGTTCCGGATTTTAAGGATTCCGGAACCATGATGATTCTTTGGTTTCTGGAGCCACGGAATTTGATGCTTAAGTCCTTTTCTTCCTCAATAAAAGGTCCGTCCACTAAAACATCAATATAGGATAAGAGCTCCGTGGTTTCCGGCCAGATTGGAACCATGTTTTTCAGAATATCTTCATCATAGCGATAACCGCTATAGCACCAAATGCTTTTATCCGAATATTGTTCCTTTACCGCACGGACCAGAGGAAGCAGTCCTAACTGGTTCGTATGTTCAAAAGGCTCCCCGCCTAAAATGGAAAGTCCACGGATAAAATTCGGCTTCAGATATTCCAAAATCGTCTTAATCGTACCGGAGGAAAATAAAGTTCCATAATTAAAATCCCAAGTCTCCGGATTAAAGCAGTTTTTGCAGTGGTGTGTACACCCGCTGACAAAGATGGAAATGCGGACGCCGGGGCCATTGGCAATGTCGTATTGTTTAATATCTGCGTAATTCATTGTCGTTCTCCCTTATTTGGAATGGTCTTTTCTCGTATGCATAGTCTACAAATGCAGGACACGGGACTTGATTTCCTTTGTTTTTCCTACATTCCAGAAATTTTCCCCAAGATAACCGCAGGTTCGGCGGGTAACATTCATCTTGGAATGGTCTTTATTATGACACTGCGGACATTCCCATTCATTTTCTTCGTTAATGATAATCTCGCCATCCCAGCCGCAGACATGACAATAATCGGATTTGGTGTTGAATTCTGCATACTGGATATTGTCATAAATATAACGAACGACTTCAGACAAGGCCTCCAGATTATTCCGCATATTCGGTATCTCCACATAGGAGATCGCACCGCCGGAGGAAATCTTCTGGAACTGACTTTCAAAATGGAATTTACTAAAGGCGTCAATCCGTTCTCTTACGTCCACATGATAAGAATTGGTATAGTATCCCTTATCGGTAATATCCTTGATCGTACCGAATCGTTCCTTATCAATCCTTGCAAACCGATAGCAAAGAGATTCAGCCGGAGTGCCGTAAAGTCCAAAGGCAATGCCGGTCTGTGCCTTCCAGCGGTCAGTTGCTTCCCGGAGATGGTTCATTACACGCAATGCAAAGTCTAATCCTTCCGGATCTGTGTGACTGACTCCCTTCATCAGCTTGGTTACCTCGTATAAGCCGATATATCCTAAGGAAATGGTAGAATATCCATTGTACAGCAGCTTGTCGATCTTTTCGCCTTTCTTTAACCGGGCAATCGCACCGTATTGCCAATGGATAGGGCTGACATCGGAGGTAATGCCGACTAAAGCATTGTGACGGCACATCAGGGCTTCATAACAAAGCTCCAAACGCTCGTCTAATAGCTGCCAGAATTTTTCTTCATTCTTTTTGGCCAGTATACCGATCTGGGGCAGATTCAAGGAAACAACACCCTGATTGAAGCGACCTTCAAACTTATAATTTCCGTTCTCATCCTTCCACGGGGAGAGGAAGCTCCGGCAGCCCATCGGACTGAATACATTTCCTTCATAATTCTCACGCATCATTTTTGCACTGATATAGTCCGGATACATACGTTTTGCGGAGCAACGGACTGCCATTTCCGTAATATAGTCGTATTCGCCGCCTTTTAAGCAGTTGCATTCATCTAATACATAAATCAGCTTCGGGAAAGCAGGCGTTACATAGACACCCTTTTCATTTTTGATGCCTTCCATACGCTGGCGAAGGATTTCTAATATGATCTGGGCATTTTCCTTGATATACTCGTCCTTTTCATCCAGATATAAGAACAAGGTAACAAAAGGAGACTGTCCGTTTGTGGTCATTAACGTATTGATCTGATACTGAATGGTCTGCACTCCGGAACGCAGCTCGTCCTGTACACGCTCCTGTACCATTTCTTCGATCACATCTGCGGAAACCCGATCACCGAATTGTTCTTCAAACCGTTCCTTATACTTATAATAGCTTTTGCGCAGATATTTGCCTAAATGCCGGACATCTACGGATTGTCCTCCGTACTGGCTGCTGGCTACGGAAGAAATGATCTGTGTCATAACGGTACAAGCCACCTGAAAGCTCTTAGGGCTTTCGATCAGCTTTCCATTCATAACGGTACCGTTGTCGAGCATATCACTGATGTTGATCAGGCAACAGTTAAAGATCGGCTGAAGGAAATAATCGGAATCATGGAAATGAAGAACTCCATCTTCATGCGCTTTGGCTATTTTCTCCGGGAGCAAAAGACGTTTGGTTAAGTCCTTTGACACCTCGCCTGCGATCAAATCCCGCTGGGTAGAAGCAACCGTTGCGTTTTTGTTAGAGTTTTCCTCCATAACATCCGGATTGCTGTTTTTGATCAGACTTAAGATGGATTCATCGGTTGTATTTGCCTTTCGTACCAATTCCCTGGAATAACGATAGATGATATAGGTTTTGGCAAGGACAAATTTCCCTTCTGCCATCAGCTTTTGTTCAATGATGTCCTGAATATCCTCTACAAGCATCCGAACCCGGTTTTTCCCTTCAATATAGCTGATAATGCTATCAATGGTTTCCTCGGATACCTGCTCCGAAGGCGCTACCTCAGCGTTTGCTTTCTGGATTGCAATCACGATCTTGCTTCGATCATAAGTAACTGCACGTCCGTCACGTTTAATAACCTGCATAATTCATTCCCCACTTTTATAGTTTATTGATTCTTTTGTATTACGTTTGCCTCTGAAAACTTGTTTATTCATACATAAATGAAAAAACAGGTTTCGTTTGTCAAAACCTTTCAGGAACTCATTATAGCATTTATGAATTCGTTTGTCTACTACATATGGGATATTTTTTTGAAAAAAACCACTATATATAGTGGTATATTAGAAAAAATAAAGGTGAAAGGTTTTGAAAACAGAAAAGGAAGAAAAGAAATTTGCAGATTATTCGATGCAGAATCGACAATTTATAGCAAGAAAATGCAATAGTTTGATATATCTGAAAATAACTACATCTATATCCTGTGATTGAAGAAAACCAATTTTGTGATTATTTTATGAAATGCTTTTCTTTTATAAGGCTTTGTGGTATGGTAAAAGGCAGAAAATACAGACCTTAAATAAGGAAGGAAATAGTAAGCATGAAAAAACAATTATTTGGCGGTATCATGATCACGGTTCTTTGCATCGGGCTGCTTACCGGCTGCAACGGTGGAACAAAGATGCCGGATTATAGTGATTATGTCACCTTAGGCGACTATGTGGGACTGGAATATGAACCATTATCACAAGAGGTGACGGATGAAGAGATGCAGGCCCAGATTGATTATTTTCTCTCGCAGATGGGAGAAACAACGGAACTGACAGAAGGAACTGTCAAAAACGGAGACACCATAAACTTAGATTACATCGGGTATGTAGACGGTGAAGCATTTGAAGGAGGAAGCACAGACGGAGCCGGCACCGAGCTGACGATAGGTTCCCATCGCTATATTGATGATTTCGAGGAACAGTTGATCGGACATGAGGTGGGAGAAGAAGGAATCGAGGTTCAGGTTACATTTCCGGACGATTATAAAAACGCCGATGGAACGCCAAATGAACTGGCAGGAAAGGATGCAACCTTTGTATGCAAGATCAACAGTATTTATCAGACGACGCAGCCGGAAGAACTGACGGATGAATTAGTAGCGGCAAATACCAGTTATGGGACGGTGAATTCTTTTTTAGATGCCTTGAAAATGGATTATGAAACTTATAAGGCACAGCAGGCAGACGCCCAGATGCGGGCGGATCTGATTACGGCGGCAATCGAAAATGCGACTGTGAACGGGTATCCGGAGGACGAAGTTCATGAACTGCTGGAGATGACTTTGAATGGCGCAAAGGAAACAGCAGAGGCAAATAATCTTACTTATGAGGGTTACCTTGCCATGCTGCAGGATGCATCCGGCAGGCCATATACTCAGGAAACCTATGAGGCAGATGCAGAAGAATATGTACGGAAGCTGTTAGTGGAGAAAATGGTTGTCTGTCTGATCGCAGAACGGGAAGGTTTTAAGGCAACGAAACAGGAAATTGATGATTATGTGCAAAAGGAAGTGGAGGGAAATACCGCCATAGATGAAGAACAGATGTATGAACTGTATACGACAGAGGATCTGGCGTATGCAGTGATTTATGATAAGGTCATGGACTTTTTGATTGAAAATGCTATTGCAATTTAAGGAAATCTATAGTATAATATCGTCTGTTGGCACCGTAGGGTGCAGGCAGACAACAGGCAGTTGTGGCGGAATTGGCATACGCGCATGATTCAGGTTCATGTCCACGCAAGTGGGTTCGGGTTCAAGTCCCGTC
>CANPZL010000063.1 GCA_947589055.1 uncultured Lachnospiraceae bacterium
TTTGGCAGACAAGAACGCCGACATCAGCGGTTATGAAAAAATACTGCTGGGCTTTCCAATTTGGTGGTATGTAGCTCCGACGATTATTAATAGTTTTCTGGAAAGCTATGACTTTTCAGGAAAGGAGATCGTACTATTTGCCACCTCCGGCGGCAGCGGGCTTGGAAAAGCCGTGGACGGATTAAAAGGCTCGGTAGCGGCAGATACGGTGATTACAGAAGGCAGGCTGTTAAACGGCAATCCTTCCACAGATGAATTGAAAGCGTGGGTGAATACTTTATGAAAATTGTGATGTTAGAGGGTAGTCCCAACAAAAACGGTTCCTCCAATATGCTGGCGGAGCAGTTTTGCAAAGGAGCGGAAGAAGCGGGACACAGCGTGCAGGTGATTGACGCCGCCCATGCCGATATCCACCCTTGCATCGGCTGTATTCATTGCGGGTATGAGGGACCGTGCGTGCAAAAAGATGATGTAAACGAGATCCGGCAGAAAATACTGGATGCGGACATGATGGTATTTGTGACGCCGCTTTATTATTACGGAATGAGCGCCCAGCTTAAAATACTGATTGACAGGTTTTGTGCTTTTAATAGCAGCATTCAGAGAAAACATATGAAGTCTGCGCTTCTGACTGTGGCATGGAACAGCGACACATGGACATTTGATGCTCTGGAATCGCATTATGACACTCTGGTTAAGTATCTGAATTTAAAGGATCAGGGAAGGGTACTCGGAAAAGGCTGCGGCACGCCGGAAATGACAAGACAATCTAAATATCTGCAAATGTCGTATGAGCTTGGGCGGAATTTGAGAGATTGAAGGAGAAAGGACAATCGTTGAGTACACAATTTTCTGCACAGGAAGGGAGGAAAATCCATTCATGAAATTGAGAAAATTAAGAGATTTAGAGGTGTTGAAAAAATACCCTCATGTAGTGCCGATTCCCGGTTCTAAGAATCAGGAGAGGATACTTGAAAATCTTGGCGCATGTCATGTGGAACTGACCGATGAGGAATTTAATTCATTGGATAGTACTCTGTCAGAGATAACAATACATGGGAATCGTAAGGAAGTCGGCTTTGAGGCGGAATATATTGATTAAAATAGAACAGAGAAAAAATGAAGGAAGGAGATTTTCATGAGAAACATTAAAAATCACAAGAATCTGGCGTGGATGCTTGTATTGGCTCTTGTGTGTTCGCTGTTCTGTCAGGTGACTTCTACAGAGGTCATGGCAAAGGGAAGTAAGACAAATACAATCAAGTCTGTCTCACTCTGGGTTGGCAATAAGAATGTTACCAAAAAGATTTATAAGATGAAGCAGGGCGAGAAGAAAAAACTCAAAGTTACTGTATCGCCCCAAAAGGGAAAGAAAACAATTAAATTTACGACGGGCAATAAAAAAATAGCCGCAGTCAGTAAAAATGGGACAATTACTGCGAAGAAAGCAGGAACAGCCAAAATTAAAGTGGTTGTAAAAGTGGGGAAAATTAAAAAGACAGCATGGATGAAGGCTCGCGTAGCAGAGCCGATGGAAACGCCGGAAACAACGCAGTCACCAGAGACGACCAGATCCCCGGATGTGACGCAGACGCCGGAGCCGACCAAATCCCCGGATGCGATGCAGACACCAGCACCGATGGAGTCCCCAGATGTGACGCAGATGCCAGCACCAACGGAGTCACTGGATGTGACGCAGATGCCAGCACCAACGGAGCCTCCGAAAGTGGACAAGAAAAGTATTGTTGTATATTTTTCCTGTACCGACAATACAAAGAGAATTGCCGAGTATATAGCAGAAAGTACATCGGCGGACATTTACAGAATTGAGCCGGCTGTACCGTACACATCTGCGGATCTGAATTACGGAAATGCTGACAGTCGTACATCCAAAGAGCAGAATGACGTATCTGCCAGACCGGAGATAGCGGGAGCACTGCCAGACTTTAGTGAATATGAGAATGTCTATATTGGTTATCCCATCTGGTGGGGCCAGGCTCCGAAAATACTATACACATTTGTTGAAAGCTGCAATCTTTCGGGAAAGACCGTGATTCCTTTCTGTACTTCCGGCAGCAGCGGTATTGGAACAAGCGCGAAAAATCTTCAGGCGGCAGTTGCCAGTCAGGCGACATGGCTGGACGGGAGAAGATTTGCGGGCAGTTCACCGAAGTCAGATGTGGAGAACTGGATATCGGGACTTGGAATATAAATCTTTATTATGAGACATGAAGTTTAATAAAATAATGTAAATTCAGGAGGGAAAATCATGAAGAAAAAAGGATTATTTTGGGTAAATGTGCTGATGGTGCTGGCCTTGATTGCGGGGCTGGCAATTCCCGCGGCGGATGTGGCCGCTGCCAGCAAGTCAAAGCAGAAAAAAGTACTCGTTGTCTATTTTTCAGCGACAGGAACGACCAAGGGCGCCGCAGAAAAGGTGAAGAAGGCAACGGGCGGAAAGCTGTACCGGATCAAAGCAGCACAATCATATACATCTGCGGATTTAGACTATGACAACGATGACTGCCGGGCTAATACCGAGCAGCACGATGGCACGGTCCGCCCCGAGATCAAGGGAAAAGTGAAAAATATAGAAAAATATGACGTGATTTTCCTCGGCTATCCCATCTGGTGGGGAAAAGAGCCTATGATTATCCGCACTTTTCTGGAGTCCTATAACCTGAAAGGGAAAAAAATCGTGCCATTCTGCACCAGCGGAGGCAGTGGGATTTCCGGCAGCATGAAGGAAGTCAAGGAGTCCGCAAAAGGGGCAAAGATCACAAAAGGCAAGGATCTGACAGATTTATCTTATAAGAGTGTGGCAAAATGGGCGAAAAAGCAGGTAAAATAAAAAGCAGTCGGTATAAAAATATCAAAGGAACTGTCGCACCGAGCATATTTGGCGCTAGGTATCTTTTGATAGTGTATGCAGTATAACATTTGATTTGGTTCGATGGAAGCGATAACATAAAATAGTCTACGCTGATTGATGAGGAAATGATTTCAATTGTATCGTTGGATAATAGGTATTATATTTATATCCTGCTGACGCATTAGCGAGAGCAGATAACGGATGGCAGGGATCAGCATTTCAGCTTCCTGTTCGGAGCAGCTGTTTAAGAGCATGGAAAGTTTTTGTATGCTTGGCTTTTCCCTACGCTGTCAGGATAAAATATATCATCGGCAGACAGGTTCAGGTATTTGACAAGGGAGCAGAGAATATGGGACATATACGCTGATGGAATACCACGCAGAATAAGGTGTACCGCATGAAAGTATAAAACTTCTGTGCAGTACACCTTTTTTGATGAGCCGGATCATAGGGAAGTGGGGCGGGTATTAGGCTGTTTGTCGATCTCCTGCTGCGGTACAGAAGATGATATGGTTGTGAACATGCCCTCTATCGATGTGGGTGGACACGATATATGAATATTTTCTCTCCAAAAGTTTGTCTGCAAGTTCTACGCCGATCTGATGCGCTTTATCGAAAGATACCTCTCCTGGCAGGAAAGACTGTATCAGGTGGAAGGCTTTGTTGAGATCAGTCTGCTCGGTCTTATCGGGTTTGCAGATGTAAGCTA
>CANPZL010000064.1 GCA_947589055.1 uncultured Lachnospiraceae bacterium
CTCAAACGGCTATTTTTCAATAGCTTGTTTCAGTGCGCCACTTTATGGCTTTCCTCTACTTTCTTTCACACTAAACTCCAGGTGTCAATACCTTTTTTAACTATTTCAAGTGTCTTAAAGTCTCTGAAAAATGGTAGTTGCAAAATCCTTAGAAATATCATATAATATGCTTAACAAGAGAGCCGAAAGCTAGAGTACACCTAGCCGCCGGCAGAATAAGAGTTACAAAAAAGCAGCGCCTTATCTTACCAGGACGAGGGCGCTACTTTTTGCGTATCGTATAAGCAAGAGTTATGACGGCACAAAGCATAATCACAAAGGAAAACAGATCTCCATATGTAACCATTCTTAGCTGGACTTTCGTAAAGTCCGGCAGCTGACGTAATCGCCCCTTCGGCTCCCTGGTAAAGCATATTATATTGTCATGGTGCAAGAGCTCTTCGTGTCAGAATCTGACACAAGTCCTCAATGGCATCTTTGACAGGGTTTATATCCATTGGCATCCAAATATGCGGAATCACTGCTATATCCGAGATTCTCGGGCTTGATATCCCAGACCGAGCTGCAGGTAGGCCAATGATATTTTTTGGTGTTGGTGTTAACAATGATCGTATACCCATCATACGGGATGGAGGAGATCTTTGACGATGATCCGGAGTTACCGTTGTCTTGTACAGCGGGGGCCGGAGCTGCAGGCTGTGGATCCGCCTGTGTGCTTACGACAGCGGCCTGTGTCTGGACTGCACCATTTACGATCCACGCTCCGTTGGCATCGACCTGATAACTATCCGGAGTAGTGGTATTGTGTTCTCGGAATATCGATTCGCTCAATCTGCGTCCTTGGGATTGGAATAGTCTCCACGCCGAGTTCATGGAGGACTTCATCCGGCAATTCATAGTTCTGTTCAACAAGTCCAAAGCAGGTAAATCCTGTGTCCACGCAGAACGATATAAGCTTCTTTTTCCCTATGTTGTATATGACGCAGAAGGATGTGCCGATCAAGCTACCAAGAAGGTATCCCACAACAGGAAGTTCAAAGCTAA
This sequence comes from uncultured Lachnospiraceae bacterium, assembly GCA_947589055.1. GTDB lineage: Bacteria > Bacillota > Clostridia > Lachnospirales > Lachnospiraceae > CAG-632. Next base: position 1,045 of record CANPZL010000064.1, read on the forward strand.
GTGCCTGACCGATAATGCCGCCGATATGTGCGCCGAGCAGATAGCCACCCGAAATAACAACAGTATCCACAAAGGCTGCTCCCATCTGCTGCGTACTTATCCTTCCGGCAGCAACGAGAATGCTGTTCTTTATCGTCTGCATGACAAGGGCAACGACTGTACCAAGGACGGTAGGATTGATGCCTTTGAACGCTTCTCCAAGAACTCCTTTTTCGCACATTATCAGCAGAGAAGAAGATATAGAGCCACGAAGAAAACCTTCTGCTCCAACAGACATTCCTTTGGTTCCCATCCTTTTAATCTGCTGAATGTCTATCTCTCCATGCTTAATGAGGAAATCAATGGCTTTGTATATTTCGGGAGCAAGCTGAAATGCAACAGTAATCACAGCAGTTGTATATCCGGCCTTTAAAGCCTGTTTTCAGCATATATTCCGTATTGATTGCACTGTCCGTAGTTATGCCGTGATCTTCCGCCTTAAACTTCTGATCCTTGCTTTCGCGGGCAATGTCCTCCAGTTCATTTCTCGTTGTATTTTTAGAACTAACGCCTTCTTCATTCTTTACTGTGTCCGTAAGCCTTGATTCTGTTTCAGCATAGGCATCAGAAATGTCGGAACGAATCGACTGATTTCTCAATACCTCACGATGAGCGGCTGCCTTGGCATCAGAAAGCTGATCAGAGGGGACAAGTCTTCCCTGATCATAATAACTTGCGCGGCCTGATTATGGACTGAACTTCGCTTGTGCTTTTGCTGTTTTTTCTGCCGTAGCATAGGACTTTGCACTATAATCCTCGCCGGAGTTCAATTGAATATCAACAGAGTCTTTCAAGTTGCTGTGCAGAACAGAAGCACGGTCTGCTGAACCAGCCGCAACCGCATCAACATTAAATGTCCCGGCTCCCCATTCCTCAAACATATAACCTTGGAGTTGCCCAATTTTAATATTTCTGTACGGATGATTATTTATATTATCTTCAAGTTGTCTTATTGCCGTTTCGACAGCATTAACGTATTCATATCCCATGCGGGCAGCAATATCAGCCCCCATTATCCCTGTGGCAAAATCCCACCCTGCTGCATTTCAGTTTTTGACTGCATAGGCTGTCACCTCATATATTCATAAACTCTTCGAGCCCGTCATAGTAGAGGTTGACCACTCCATAGAAAAGCATCTGCTGTCTCATCTTCGACTTATTTCTGAAAAATTCCTCTGATTTTGATGCCACTTGAATGACAACACCGTATAAAGCATGACAACAACATCAGCGGTGCGGCGGTAATCGGAAATCCAAAATATAAGACCAAACGCCTGTTTCCGACGGCTGGAATGTTTCAACCGTATCAGAGACGGGCGCTTGATTTTGGCGGGCTTGTGCGGGAGCATTTGTTCCTGTAATCGCATTGAAAATGGATTAATGCACTACGCTTCCTATTATCGCTAAGGGAAAATCGCCGGAGCTTGTTCTCTTCGACACAGGCGGAGTTTCAGAATGTCAAATTTCATTAACCGTCTTTACGGGCAGCGAATTTTTCACATTTTAGCGTCATTATGTTAAATAATAAGTGGAAGGCTGTTCGATAAAGCAGAATTTGATAGTTCGTTTTTCCAAAGCTCTTGAAAAAGTTCGTTTAAGCGTATATAATACTGTTAGTGAATGAATAGGAGGACGTCTTATGCTCGACGCGATTTCCGTAAAAGAAGCTGCGGAAAAATGGCAAATTTCCGAACGACGGATTCAGAAGCTGTGCGAAAACGGCAGAATCGAAGGTGTAAAGCGTTTCGGGCATTCCTGGATGATCCCCGCAGACGCAAAAAAGCCCTGTGATTTAAGAAAACGCCGAAAGGCTGTGGGAAACGAGGAGGAAACTGCTCATGAACATCAATAATATCAATTTTACATCCTTTATCCGTGTGGCGGAGGCGGGCAGCTTCAATAAGGCCGCCGAGGATTTATATATCACTTCCACCGTACTGATTAAACAGATCAATCTGTTGGAAAACGATTTGGGGTTGCGCCTTTTTGACCGGACGCATCGGGGACTGACGCTGACGAAAGCCGGAGCGTCTCTTTACAAAGACGCCAAGTACATCACGGACTACTGCCGGGAAGCGGTCGAGCGCGCAAGAAGCGCGGAGCTTCAGAGGGAGCAGGTAATCCGCATCGGGACTTCCCCCATGATGCCCGCCCAAATGCTGATGGATCTGTGGCCGAAAATTCACGAACACTGTGCCGACGTAAGTTTTAAGCTGGTTCCTTTTGAAAACACCTCGGACAATGCAAGAGAAATCCTGAAAAACTTAGGGCAGAACAT
>CANPZL010000065.1 GCA_947589055.1 uncultured Lachnospiraceae bacterium
TAGGTCGAGGGCTTGACCAGAGAAGAGCTGGGATGGGAGAAGGGCAGGTCTGTATGATGCTTTGATGGTGCGTGTGGGCACCGGAAGCGGGATAATCGTGAATAGTCAAAGGTTCATTTTTCAGTGTTAAATTTCAATCCGTTCATCATGTATCGGTTTGAAATTTTTTTGTTTATACGTTTTGTCTGCTAATTAAATTTCAGGTACATCTGCATATTAACAAGGGATTTGGCTAAAATGTGTCCTGTCGTTGGTTTCTAAAAGACAGAGAGTATAGAAAAATAAAAAAGCATTGACAATTAACCTAAAACCTATATAATAGTAAATGTGTTTTGTTCAGGTATTCAACACGATGGATACCGGGCATACATTCATATGTTTTATAATATGAAATAGGGGATTGGTCAAATGGTATGATAGGGGTCTCCAAAACCTTTGGCGGGAGTTCGATTCTCTCATCCCCTGCTATTGATAATGTCTGAAAGCCTTGTAAATAAAAGGTTTTCGGACATTTTTTCTTTTAACCCTTTACAGATATTATTTCACAGGAGTATAATTATATTTTATAAGGAAGAAGTATTAAAGTGTGTTAAAATATGCAAAAGAAACCTTGAGGAGGATAAAGCACATGGGGAAGACAATAAAAGGGAAATTGACGTCCAGTGTAATTATGATCGTGATTGCGATCATAATACTGACAACGATCAGTATCATTGCGGTTGCGGGAAATCGGTTGATCAGTAAGCAGAAAAACGAGCTTCAGCTTCAGGCGGACCGTTATGCGGAGGAGATCAATACTTGGATTGAGATTGAAAAAATGATGGCGGGAGGAGCTGCCGGAAGTATTGAAGCGGCGAAGCTTACAGATGCCGATTTTTTACAGAGTGTAGTGGATACGCATGCAAAGGGAAGAGACGAATTATTAAATCTTTACTGTGGTACTGCTGATTCTAAGTTCTATCAATCAAATCCGGATGCTGAGATTCCGGAAGGATATGATCCGGTTCAAAGAGGCTGGTATCAGCAGGCAGCGGAGCAAGGGGAGACAATCGTAACGGATCCATACTGGGATGTGTTGACCGGACAAATGTGTGCTACGATCGCATCTCCTGTGTATATAGACGGTGAATTGGTGGCTGTCATTGGGGCAGATGTGACCCTTACAACAGTAACCAATCTTACTTCCAGTATAAATTATGAAAACGGTGTTTACGGGTTTTTAGTAGATAGCAGTAATAATTACATTGCACACCAGAATGATGCGTACGAACCGACAGAAACTACTGCGACAGCAATTGCAGATATTATGCCGAAGCTGACTACCATCATAGAAAATACGGGAAGTGCGATTGTTAAGACACGGGATTATGATGGAACGAAGTGTTATTTTGCAACTGCTTTAGTAAATGGCTGTAATTGGAAGTTAGGTGTGGTAGTGCCGGCAAAAAATGTAACCTCTGCCATGGTTTCTATGATTATGATAGCTACGATAATCGCAGTAGTTGCGATTATATTAGTAACGATTATTATGGCAGGCTTGATCGGAACGATCTTAAAGCCATTACAGACCTTAAAACAGTTTGCTTCTGGTGATTTTTCCGAAAATGTAGTTGAGGAAAAGGGAATCCCGTCTGAATATAGAGATGAAACGGAGCAGATCACCGTTGCTACAGCAAATGTAAAGGAACAGATTCGGAGTATCATATTAAATACGAAGGATGAAGCGGGACGCATTAAGGGAATAACGACGGAAGCCGTTCACAGAATGTCAGAATTAAATAAAAATATGTCTGATATTACCACATCTGTAGACGATATAGCCGGACAGACCAATGACGTAAATCAACTGGCGGCAGGAATCGGTATGACGGGCGAGGAGCTTGGAAATGCAATCGATGCAGTTGCGAACAGAGCGAGCGAAGCCGCAGTTCAGTCCAATGACATCATGGAGCGGGCAAACAGTCTGTATCAAAGCTCGAAGGAATCCAGCGAGCAGGCAAATCGTATGTATAGTGAAACGAAGGTAGAGTTGGAAGGCGCCATTTCCGACAGTGAACAGGTACAGGAAATCAACCGGTTGACGGAAGAGATTCTGGCGATCAGTGAACAGACCAATCTATTGGCATTGAATGCTTCTATCGAGGCAGCACGAGCAGGAGAGGCAGGAAGAGGCTTTACGGTTGTGGCTGAGGAAATCCGTGTGCTGGCTGACAATTCTAAGCAGGCGGTAGATAAAATTAAAGCAGTAACAGAAACGATTGTAAGAAGTGTTAATTTCCTTGCAGAAAGCTCACAGAAGCTTTTGGATTTTATGAATGATAAGGTTGTGAAGGACTACGAAAATATGATTTCCATTGCAAAGCAGTATGGAGACGATGCGGTCTTTTATAACGAGGTTTCCAGTGATCTGGGAGCTTCCTCACAGGAAATGAGTGCAAGCATGGCAGGAATCAATGAGGCAATCGCAAATATAACGGAATTAACCGCAAATATAGCAGATTTTATGGAAAATATCAAAGCAACAGCAGGTGATTCCAGCGATGGCTCTGATGTCGTCTTAAAGCGGCTGGAAGATTTATCAAGATTGAGTGAGGAACTTAACAATACGGTTTCTGCGTTCCGGGTATAGGAAAGCGGAAGAAATACGTTTGATTAGCATACAAACTCTGGATGAAACATAGCTTTAAACCAGGGAGGTGTGCGTATGCGTATTAAATGGAATACCTTGATAGTATGTATTGCAATTCCATTGGCTGTTGGCGGGATTGCCGGGCTTCTTACAAGAGGCGGCATGGAAGTGTATCAAATGTTAAATCAACCGGCATTTGCTCCGCCCGGTTGGTTGTTTCCTGTAGTATGGACAATACTTTATGTGCTTATGGGAATTGCTTCCTATTTAGTATTGGAATCCAATGCAGATAAGACGGAGATCTTGGAAGGAATGATCTTGTATGGCTATCAACTTGTAGTGAATTTTTTCTGGCCGATCTTTTTCTTCCAGTTTCAATGGTATTTGTTTTCCTTTATTTGGCTGGTAGCATTATGGGTTTTGATCATAATGACCATAATCGAATTCTATC
>CANPZL010000066.1 GCA_947589055.1 uncultured Lachnospiraceae bacterium
CGTGGCAGATAGCCCCGCTCCTCCAGGGCGCGGCGCACCCTGATGGCCGTTCGCTCCGACACCATGCCGGTCTTGCCGTGGAGCACATACGATACCGCCGCCGTACTGAGCCCCAGTTCCGAAGCAATATCCGAAAGCCGTACTTTTTCTTCCATGTCATACCTCCGATCCGCTGAATGAGACTTGTTCCATCGCAGTTTACCTGCTAAATATTATATTTCGTTATTTTGAAGAAAACAAGTCTGCAAAAGTGAACACAGGTCAGCAAATCCATTTTCCGCGCCTTTGCTGCGACCTCCATTTGTTTCTTAGTCAATCTGATCATCGAGCCCATTACCTCGTATGTTTGTTATGTTCCATTTTATCGATGCTGCGGTATGCCACTGAATGAAGATAGTATGATCAGTCACAATCCCGATGGCAGCTATTAATAAAGATTATTGCAAATGGTGCTATACAAATGGAGAATTCGTATTCAACCGGAAATCACCGTTCAAAGCATCCGTTCCATTCTTCCATCAGAATATCAAAGATACCATTCAATCTCCTGATCACGCTTTCATTTACCGGTATTGTTTTATCAAGGAACTGCATACCCCTTTCCCCCATAAAATCCACACAATAAATTAGGCAGTAAAATAAAAACGCTTTATATTCTGTTATGTTCGGATGAATCTCGTCTAACAGATAATCGATATATTTCGTATCCAGATCCATATTGAGCAGCGCAACCTTCGTCATTGCAGCAAAGGTAAGCATATCGCCAAATCCCATCCAGTCAATATCTATGATCCCGGATACTTTACCCTCATAAATCAATAAGTTTTTTGTGCTGATATCATCCAGATACGGTATTATCCGAACAGTATTCAAATATCCTTGTATTTCCTGCCGTAACTTCTGTATGATATATATTTTGCCGACATCAAAATCGTGTTTTCTTTTTATTCTTTCCTCTGCACGATTCAGCATTCCGTCAACAAAATCATTCCACGTCCACGCTTTATCCGCATGAACATCAAGCTTTGAAACCGTTCGCTGTATATTAACTACATCATTGGCAATTTGCTTTTTTTCATAGTCGTTTAATTTATAATAGATTTTACCAATATCATCCCCACGGATATAGGAAAGAATCAGATAGGAATAATCTTTATATTTTCCCTCGGATAAAACAATCGGTACCGGAATTTCACATTCTGTCAGCTTATTAAGCCAATAAACAGTATCTTTATAGGCATTTATATCTTTACTGCATCGAAGAATAAATTTTTCGGTTTCAGTGGAAACAATAAAAACATAATTTGCGATACCAACACCGCAGCGTTCTATTTGAATAACTCTTCTTTTTGTGTCGTTTTCAAATATTACAATTGCATCTTTACAATCCATGTAACCTCATCCTCCATCCGTCTCTGTTCATTTGTATCCTGCTCCACCAATTTTTTCGTTAAGTATATCAAAAACATCCCCGGCTTTCAATCGTATAAATACAATCTCCTGCAGTACTAAATCCACCATTCATCTGCGAGCCGAAAAATCCATTCCGGGAAAAGATACATTTCTACCCATATAAAAAAGCTGTTGAAAAAGAGATTATCCATTTCCAACAGCCCTTATTATAATCTTTCGTAAGCTTATTTTAATATCCGATCCAATAGTGTCGGAAACGGTTTGGACAGCCGTACATATCAAGGCGTACAGGATTTTTTCTTGTCTGCATATTCTTTCATCTGTCCTTTCAGGTTTTATCCCCTAATGCATTCTCTATACATTCCTGCACTGTCTCTATCGGCAAATGGAGAACAGCGGCAATTTCCTCCTCCGAATTTCCACGAAGTTTTTGAGTAAGAATTTTTGCTTTCTGGTGTTCTTCATCTGCTTTTCGACGTGCTTCGTCTGCTTCGCGTCGCGCCTCATCCGTGCGCGCTTTCTCCTGTCTCACTCCATCCTCAAAACTGATCTTCTTCTCACACGAAATATGAAACTCCTCATCATATTCCTGCAGCAGCATTTCCGTCACCTCCGCTCTGTGAGCACGCAAAATATCCGCCAGTATACCTTTCCCGATGCATTCCTTCACCGCCCGGTCTACCGCTTCCATCCGGGAAACTTCCTCCTTCATATATTTCCTTACCGACGCCACGAAATAAGAATACTCATATAAAAGCGGGCACTTCTCCATGAGCGCCGGACTGTGTCCCTGATTGATATTGATCATATGAGCTTTAAACTGCGCACAGGATCTTTCCGCCGCATCTTCACCCCTCATGCTGTCTGTCAGACACAAAATGATTTCATCCTCCGCCTGGCGGAGACCGTTGTAAAAAACATAATACCGGGGCGTAGGAAGTTCCAGCAGCCTGCTGGAATAAATGTCCAGATGGTTCAGCGCAATGTATTTCTTCAGAGCATCCGCCATATATATGTAACCTCTGAGCGGCATATTGGGATTGTAGCTGCTCTGGTGTTCGAACACGGCCAGATGCGAATCAATCAGAAAGGACAGATCGTTTTTCCTCCCCATATAGATAAAGCCTTCCATCGTGTAAATCTCCAGTTCATCGGG